>JBEVCD010000001.1:0-32355 GCA_040514265.1 Archaeoglobaceae archaeon
CGGGCCGGGAGGGATTTGAACCCCCGACCGCGGGATTAAGAGTCCCGCGCTCTACCAGGCTAAGCTACCGGCCCCCGGCGACGATAGGCTGTAGCGAGATATAAAACTTGTGTTGTAGCTCCGCCAACCGACCCGAGATCATGCTTTTCACCCGGGCGTGAGAGGCGGAGCTAGTAAATAGTTCGCTTCGACGTTTAAAAAGTCTTCGGCTGAGATGTTCTGAAGCTTGAGACAGACAGACTTTTACAGAGTGGTCACGTTAAGTCGGGTCTTCGAGAAGTTTTCAGAATGGGGCCGGTGGGATTTGAACCCACGACTGGCGGGTCTCTTCGGCTCAGCGCTCCAGCAGGTCATCACGCTTCAGGAGACCCATCAATCATCACACCGCTGGAGCCCGCCGCGCTGCCTGGCTACGCCACGGCCCCTTGCTTTAATGTGTTCGGAAGCTAAATAAATCTTTTTTGCTGCGGCAGGATTTATAAATCGGACTTCCGACACTAAAGGAGGCATGACCGTAAGGGAGCTACTGATGGAGGTTTCTGAAGCCGCCAGGATTGCGTCAGAGAACAGGCATCGTTTCATGGTCATCCTCTGCAGCAGCGAGCTGAACGATCGTCTGATGAAGCTCGCAAAGAGAGTTTACAACAGGTACAGAAAAGAGGTCGGCGGCGATGAGAGGTTGCTGGTAGCCGGAAGGAGCCAGTTTCTGGAGCTGGCGGAGAAGTACTTTAGCGGAAACTTCGTTCACTACAGGGAGTCGCAGAGCGTTTTGGGCGAAACCTACAGCTCCCTGCTGATAGACTTCACCGAGGGGTTTCATCCGAACGATCTCGGAATAATAATCGAGACCGTTGCCGAGGGCGGAATAATAATAGCCTTCTCACCACCCCTAAAGGTTTGGGAGAATTTGAGGAGTAAATGGCACGAGGAGCTGGTAAGCGAGCCCTACACGGTCGAAGACGTTGAAGCGAACTTCTTCCGCCGCTTCATGCGGAGGACGATGGAGTCAGAAGGAATAATTGTATTTGACGCGGACAGAAGGAGAATCGTAAAGAAGTACGAATTCACGCGACGCGTCGCTTCGAGAGAGGAAATTGAGATTCCGAAGGAGAGTGAGATAAAGAGGAAGTTATTCAAGCTCTGCGCCACGCAGGATCAGGTAAGGGTTCTTCAGGTCTTCGAGAAGTTCTTCGACAAGCAGAAGCCGAGGAAAGCTGTGATAATAACAGCCGACAGGGGAAGAGGGAAAACTGCGGTAATAGGCATCGCGATGCCCTACTTAATATCGAGGATGAACAGGATGCTGAAGAGACCCGTCAGGGTCCTCGTCGTAGCTCCGTCTCCGCAAGCTGTCCAGACGTTCTTTAAGTTTCTTCTGAAGGGAATGCTCCGCCAGGGACTCGGAAGACCATACGTGAGAGAAGTAAACGGCTTGATAACGGTCGTGAACAGCAAGTTCGCGAGGGTAGAGTATGCGGTCCCGCGCAGAGCTATGGTGGAGAAGGACTGGGCAGACATAGTCGTTGTCGACGAGGCAGCCGGCATAGACGTACCAGTGCTCTGGAAGATCGCCGAAGGTGTCAGGAACATCATATTCTCAACCACGATCCACGGCTACGAGGGGACAGGGAGAGGTTTCGCCATAAGGTTCCTGAGGCGACTTGAGCAGGACGAGAGCATCGAGATCGTCAGGGTGCATATGGAGGAGCCGATAAGGTACGGGAGGGGTGACCCGATAGAGAGATGGCTCTACGACGTGCTGCTGCTCGACGCCCAGCCGGCTGAGCTGACGGAAGAGGATATGGAAGCTATAAAGCGCGGCGAGCTGGAGTTCAGAGAGCTGGACAAGAGGAAACTGGCAGAGGACGAAAAACTTCTGAGGGAGTTCTTTGGCATATACGTGCTGGCGCACTACCGAAACCGCCCCTCCGATCTGGCGATACTCCTAGACATGCCAAACCACCTGCCCTTCGCCGTCTTCGTGAACGGAAAGCCCGTCTGCTCACTACACGTTGCAGTAGAGGGTAACCTTGACGAGGCGACGATAGAGAAGATAAAAGACGGATACAAGCCGAAAGGTCAGATAATACCCGACCTCGTTCTGAAGCACTACTGGCAGTTCGACTTTCCGAAGATGCTCGGTGCGAGGGTTGTTAGGATAGCAACGCATCCAGACGTCATGGGGAAGGGGATCGGTAGTTTCGCGCTCGCGAAGATCGTCGAGTGGAGCTACGCGAAGGGACTGGACTGGGTCGGCTCGGGCTTCGGCGTGTCGCCGGAGCTCCTGAGGTTCTGGACGAGGAACGGCTTCACGCCCATACACATAACACCGCAGCGCAACGAGGTGAGTGGCGAGCACTCCGTGATAGTTCTGAAAGCCCTCAAGCCGATCGTCGAAGATATGCTAGCCGAGCTCAACGCGGAGTTCACGAGGAGGCTGATAGAGTATCTTGCAGACGAGCTGAGAGACCTCGAAACGGAGACCGCCGTAGGACTGCTGGACTGCATACTGAAGGACGTCGACTGCGATGCGCCGCGCTTCGGTAGCGTGGAGAGGAGGAGGATGAGCAAGTATTTACACGGGATGAGCCTCTACGAATACACGTCGGACCTCATACGCCCGCTCGTCCGGTATTTCTTCATGAAGAAGGAGAGAGCCGAACTCGATTGGGAGGAAAAGTACGCTCTGGTCGCCAAGTGTCTGCAGCTTAAGGACTGGAACGAAATTCCGGGAGAGGGTTTTAAGAAGTACAAGCTCGTCATGAACGCCGTAAAAAAGGTATGGAGATGGTACCGTGGAGAGGATTAATTTCGATCCCGAATACGTCCCGCTGATACTGGAAGGTAGGAAAAGGACGACTGTGAGGAAGGGGATAAAGAGCTACCCGGTCGGAAGGATAGTGGAGCTCACGGTGGAGAACTCCAGGGTCTTCGCCCTGGCGAGGGTCAACAAGGTGGTCGTGAAGAGAGTCAGCGAGCTTAGCGACGAGGACGCCCGGCTCGACGGCTTCGAAAGCAGGGAGGAGCTGATCAGAGCACTTCGCAGAATATACGGGGAGGTAAAGGATGGAGACTTCGTAACGGTCGTGCATTTCGAAGTCGTTAAGCATGTTTGAAGCCTTCGTCAGAAGACTCCGCTACCCGAAGCACTGCGAGTTCTGCGAGGGGATCGATGAGAGTGTCGAGAATCCAAAGCACCATCCCAGCTACGAGTTAACGCCAAAGTGTAATCTGCGGTGCGCGTTCTGCTACTCCCGAGTTGCTCTCGAAAAAGGCACAGCCCCGCAGCCGGGATACTACGGGGACTGGAATCCGAAGGCTATAACGATATCCCAGTTCGGAGAGCCCTTCCTAGCCGGTAGCGGAGAACTCGCGAGAGTAATAGACGAGCTGCGGCGCATTTTTGGAGACGTTCGCATAGACATACAGACGAACGGAACTTACGACGTTTCCGTGCTCGAAGGTAGAGCCGACATAGTAATGATAAGTTTGAGCGCAACGAGAAGCTACGCGAAGCTGACCGGCGTTAACGCGCTCGGAAGTGTTCTTGAGAACATAAAGAGGGCTTCGACGTTCGCATACACTTCTGTGAGAGCTATTTACATGCCGGGTATAAACGATGAGGAGCTGCGCGAAGTTGCTGAGATTGCGAGCGAGGTGGACGAGCTCTTCTTTCAGCCCCTCTCGATCTACCGCAAGAACCTTCCGCTGCTTAAGGGGCTCGACTTGGAGAGGGCTGGAAACCTCTACGAATTCTTAAAGAAGGCTTACGAGCTCTCGGAGATCGCGGAAGTGAGAGTTCCAGGCTGTCTGTTGCTGAACCTGAGAAACTTTCTGAAGGAGCACGACCTCGAACTCCTGCGCTTCGTCAACCTTTCGTTCGGAAACGTTCCGCTTATAAGGAGGGAGAGACTCTTCACGCTATGAAGTTCGTAGCCGTTAGCGACACGCACGACAACCTCGCAGCCCTCGCGGATCTCATGGATGTGCTGAAGAACGAGAGGTTCGAGTTCCTCGTTCACGCAGGTGACGTGATATCTCCCTTCACGATTCGGGAGTTCACGAAGCTCGGCGTCAAGTGCTACTTCGCCTTCGGCAACAACGACGGAGAGAGAAAGCTGCTGACAAAGATATGCGAGGAGAATGGGTGGGAAATAGGAGAGATCGTGGAGTTTCCGGGAGGAGTTGCGTACCACGGGACGGACGCTAGGATTCTGAAGGTTCTTTCGAGGCTCGACTGCATCGTCGTCTGCGGGCACACGCACGAGGCGAGGGTTGAGAGGGAAAAAGCCCTGATTATAAACCCCGGCGAGGTGTGCGGCTACCTGACCGGCAGGAGGAGCTTCGCGATCGTCGAGGATGGCGACGTCAGCATAGTGGAGTTTTAGAGACGAGGTATTCTCTCAGATCTTCGGGGTGCCAGGAGTTCGGGTAGTCCACGAACTCGGCGTAGCCAGCTCTAACGATCTCGTAGTTCACGTTGAGGTAGTGGGTCTCGTTTAACTTCACGTAAACGATCGCAATAACCCTTCCGTATCTGTCGTAAGGGTAACGTTCGTCAACGTCCAGGACTATGCACCTCCCGCTCAGCAGCGATTCGAGGTATTCCTTTGCTTCTCTTCCCATGGGCTCGTCGAGCTCGTGGGCGTCGATTTCCGCTAGCCTGACTTTGAACTTCTGCCCGGCTTTGAAGCCGGAGGAGCAGTTCACCCATACAGTGTCCCCGTCGACTACGCGGTGGAGCGAGCAGATTGCATCGACGTCCAGCTTTTGAGCGCAGCAGAGCAGCAGCGCTGCGAGGAGCAGCAGACGCCTCATACTCGAATTTCTCCTCGAACTTAATGGTTTTTACTCCCATCAGAAAGGTTTAAATACAATTTGTAGGAATAGACCCACATGTTCGGACTGGGCAGAGCTTTAAGGAAAGCTTCGCATAAGGCGAACGCGATCATAGCTGAGGTCAAGGTCAGGTCGCCGAAGGACGGAGACCTTCTGCGGAACAGAGACCCGATAGAGGTTCTGAGGGCGTTCGAGAGGGGAGGGGCTGCGGCGATATCGTACATAACCGAGCCGCACTTTTTCGGAGGTTCTATGAAGCTCCTGAAACAGATCTGCTCATCCACGCATCTCCCCGTGCTAAGAAAAGACTTCATAGTCACGAAGAGGGAGATAGAAGCCACCGCTGAAGCTGGAGCTGCGGCGGTGTTGCTGATAGCGAGGATTCTGAAAGATGACACCGCCGAGTTCGTGGACTTCGCAGCCGACCACGGAATCGACGCCGTCGTAGAGGTGCACGGTGAAGACGAGCTGAAGTTCGTGGAGGGAGTCGAGATAGTCGGGATAAACAACAGAGACATCGCGAGGCTTGAGAAGGACGACGGAGATGTCAGAAGGACAGTCCGCATCGCACCGCTCGTTAAGGCGGATTTGAAGATCAGCGAGAGCGGGATAAGGAGCGTTGACGATCTGCTCATCGCTCTGCGCTACGCAGACGCTGCACTCGTAGGCACGGCTTTCATGCGAGCTGAAAACCCGGAAGAGGTGGTGAGGACTTTTGTCAATGCTCCGAACGGTCGTCGAGCGTAGACTGAGCTTCGAGGAAGCCAAGGATCTCTTCGAGTTCTTACTTGAAGAGAGCCCCGTGCGGGTAGCTGCAGCCCTCGCGGCGATGGAGGCGAGGAAGTACAGCAGCGAAGAGCTCGCCGGTCTGGCTGCGGCGATGAGGGAGAAAGCTGTCACACTCGAACTCGGAGAAGTAGCCGACACATGCGGAACCGGCGGCGACAACGCGAGCACGATAAACGTGAGCACGGCTGCGGCGATAGTTCTTTCGCTCTTCACGAGAGTCGCGAAACACGGAAATCTTGCTGTAACGTCGAAGAGCGGTTCCGCCAATTTGCTTGAAGAGCTCGGAATAAACTACAGACTGAACGCAGAAGCTGCAAGAGCGCTCGTCGAACTCACGAACTTTACGTTCATCTTCGCACCTCTTTATCATCCAGCCCTCGCGAAGCTCATGCCCGTGCGCAGGGAGCTGGGAATAAGGACGATATTCAACTTCCTCGGTCCGCTCACGAACCCGGCGAAGCCGAAGCGGCAGCTCGTCGGAGTCAGCAGCGGAGAAGCTGCTGAAAAAGTGGCGGAAGCTCTACAGATCCTCGGAGTGGAGAAGGGTTTCGTAGTCCACGGCGACGGGTTGGATGAGGTGAACACCTCCGGAGCAACTGATGTTTTCGTCGTCGAGGACGGGATAGAGAAGTTGAGGCTGTTTCCCGAGGATTTCGGGCTGAGGGCGTCGAAGATAGTGCCCTGCAGCTCAGCCCGTGAGAGTGCAGCTAGGATACTAGCAGTCTTCGAGGGAAGGGGGCTCGAAGAAGATAGGAACTTCGTAATCGCGAACGCAGCCCTGGCTCTGCACCTGTTCAACGAGGATCTACGCGAGTGCGTGGAACTAATTTCGGAAAGGTTAAGTTGTGCTGCAAGAAAGGTTCGGGAGATAGCATGCGCTTCAAACTCGATACAGTTGAACCCGTGAAGCTTTACGCCGTCCTCAGAGAGGAAGAATACCCTTTTATTCTCGAATCAGCTGAGAAGCTCACCAAGAGGTCACGCTACTCCTTCCTGTCAGCCAACCCCGACTTCGTCGTCGAAGTGGGAAAGAGGGCGAGGATCGACGGAGAAATCCTCGACGAGTCGAACCCCTTCGAAGTTCTCAGAAAGCTTTCGCCGAAAGGTTTCCTCGTAGGCTACGTCGCTTACGATGCCGTCCACAACTATATCAGGGGCGAAGTCGTCGAGCCGAGCGTTTTCGGATGCTATCCGAACGTCTTCATCTACGACCACGCGGAAAACGCTCTGTTTTTCTTGGGCGAGAGGGAGAAGCTGGGTTGGGCTGAAAGCGTCGTTAGGAAGGCGAGGAGTGTCGAGCTAAGAGAGCCAGAAGCTCACGCCGAGCTTTTGTCCTGCGACGCGGACAGGGAGGACTTCGTCGAGATGGTGGAGAAGGCGAAGGACTACATCTTCGACGGCGAAGCCTTTCAGGTCGTCCTTTCGAGGGAGTACGAGCTTTCGAGCGACATGTCGGCTTTCGACATCTACCTCAGATTGAGAAAGCTGAACCCCAGTCCCTACATGTTCTGCATCGAGTTCGACAAGAGTCTCGCAGCCTCGTCGCCGGAAACTATGTGCAGCATCGAGGGGAAAGTTTTGAAAGTAAACCCGATCGCCGGAACTGCGGGGCGCGGAGAGAGCGAGGAAGAAGACGAGGAAATAGCCAGAAGACTTCTCAACGACGAGAAGGAGTTAGCCGAGCACGTTATGCTCGTCGACCTGGCGAGGAACGACGTCAGGAAGGTCAGCAAGCCCGGAAGTGTGAAGGTTACGATGTTCATGGAGGTTCTGAAGTACAGCCACGTTCAGCACATAGAGAGCGAGGTAATCGGGGAGCTCGCCAGCGATGCATTTACGGCAGTAGAGGCTTGCTTTCCAGCCGGCACGCTCGTCGGAGCTCCGAAGGTGAGGGCTATGGAGATTATAGATGAACTTGAGAGGTCGAGGAGGCGCGTCTACGGCGGTTGCGTTGGCTACTTCTCCGCTGACCGCACGGACATGGCTATAGCCATCAGGATGGTCGAGATCGACAGAGTGCACAGGGTGAGGGCTGGAGCCGGGATAGTTGCGGACTCGAATCCGGAAAGGGAGTTTGAGGAAACGGAAAGAAAGATGGCTGCCGTTCTGGCGGCGATGGGTTATGATAGTCGTTATTGACAACCGCGACTCCTTCGTGTGGAACCTCGCCGAATACGTTTCGATGTTTTCGAGGGTAAAGGTGGTCCCGAACAGCGTCAGCCTTTCGGAGATAAAACGCCTAAACCCGGACGGTCTGATAATATCTCCCGGTCCGGGAGCCCCCTGGAAGGAGAGAGACGTCGGAGTTAGTGCCAGAGTGTTCGAACTCCAGCTCCCCACACTCGGCGTCTGTCTCGGGCATCAGATAATAGCCCACGTCTTCGGCGGGAAAGTCGGGAGAGTCGAGCCCGTTCACGGTAAAGCCAGCCTGATAGAGCACGACGGAGAGGGGATATTCAGGGGAGTCGCCAATCCTCTGAGGGCAGGGAGGTACCACTCGCTAGCCGTGCTGAAGCCGCCGAGGGGTTTCGCCGTCAGCGCGCGGCTTGCCGGCGACGGCATGATAATGGGACTGAGGAGCAGAGACGGTAGCATCGAGGGCGTGCAGTTCCATCCGGAGAGTATCCTAACACCGCGCGAGGAGGGTTTGAAGATAATCGGGAACTTCGTGAGCCATGTTCGTGAAGGTTTGCGGAATCAGGAGCGTTGAGGAGCTCGAAGTTGTCGAAAAGTACGCCGACGCGACGGGAGTCGTTGTCGAATGTAGTTCAAGGCGAAGGGTTTCCCTCGAAAAGGCGAGGGAGATAGTCGGGTGCGCGAGCATCCCCGTTTTCGTCGTTTCGACTCTCGAAAGCTTCGACGCGTGGCTGAAAGTCGTCGAGTCGACTGGAGCTGAATTCGTCCAGCTGCACGGAAATGAGAGCACAGAAGTGGCTGAGAGGCTGAAGGAGATGGGGATCGTGATTATGAAGGCTTTTCGCGTGCCAAAGCGGAGTAAAGATCCGGGAGGCGATGCTGCGAAGCTGCTTGAGACCATAAGGAAGTTCGACGTCGATCTGGTACTCCTCGACACTGGAAGTGGCAGCGGGGAGCTACACGATCTCAGAGTGAGCAGAATGATAGCGGAAAAAGTCGAGATCGTTCTTGCCGGTGGTCTCAACCCGGAGAACGTCAGGGAAGTTGTGGAATTCGTGAAACCCTTCGGCGTCGACGTTTCGAGCGGGGTCGAGAAGGGAGGTCGCAAGAGCGCTGAACTCGTGAGAGCATTCGCAGCAGCTCTGGGAAAGATTTAAAAATTCGAGTTTATTCCCATTTTCTGGGAGTGTTCCGAGGTGATGGGATGAAGTTTGGAGAATTCGGGGGAAGGTTCGTTCCCGAGGTGCTCATACCGCCGCTTGAAGAGCTTGAGGAGGCTTACGAAAAACTCAAGGACAACGAGGAGTTCAGAGCCGAGCTCGAATACTACCTCAGAAACTACGCTGGAAGACCTACGCCCTTATACTTTGCGAGGAACCTGACGAAAAAAGTCGGAGGGGCGAAGATCTACCTGAAGCGTGAAGATTTGCTTCACGGAGGTGCGCACAAGATAAACAACACAATAGGTCAGGCTTTGCTGGCGAAACACATGGGAAAAACCCGTCTCATAGCGGAAACGGGAGCCGGACAGCATGGTGTAGCGACGGCGATGGCTGGAGCTCTGCTAGGGCTGAAGGTCGACGTGTACATGGGTAGCGAGGACGTGGAAAGGCAGAAGATGAATGTCTTCCGGATGAGGCTCCTCGGCGCCAACGTCATACCGGTGGAAAGCGGGAGCAGAACTCTCAAAGACGCTATAAACGAGGCTCTCCGCGACTGGGTTTCCAGTTTCGAACACACGCACTATCTGATAGGCTCGGTCGTCGGACCTCACCCGTATCCGACGATAGTCAGGGACTTCCAGTCGGTGATAGGAAGAGAAGTTAAGAGGCAAATTCTGGAGGCAGAGGGCAGACTCCCCGACGCCGTAGTTGCGTGCGTCGGCGGAGGGAGCAACGCAATAGGGATATTTCATCCTTTTATCGATGATGATGTTAGACTCGTTGGCGTGGAGGCGGCTGGCAAGGGTTTGCAGAGCGGTGAGCATTCAGCTTCACTCTGCGCCGGTGAGAAGGGCGTCCTGCACGGCATGCTCTCGTATTTCCTGCAGGACGAGGACGGGCAGATAGCAGCCACGCACAGCATCGCAGCCGGGCTCGACTACCCGGGCGTAGGACCGGAGCACGCGTGGCTGAAAAATACTGGAAGGGCTGAGTACGTAGCAGTGACGGACGAAGAGGCTCTGAAAGCCTTCGTCGAGCTTTCGAGAACCGAAGGCATCCTGCCAGCTCTGGAGTCTGCTCACGCGATCGCTTACGCGATGAAGATGGCAGCTGAAATGGAGAGGGACGACATCGTCGTCGTCAACCTCTCCGGAAGGGGGGACAAAGACCTCGGCATAGTCATGGAGGCTCTGTCATGCTGAGGGAAAGTCTGGTCGTCTTCATAACGGCTGGCGACCCTAGCCTGAAAGCTAGCCTGGAGTTCATGCTCGCCGCAGAAAAGCACGCCGACGTCATAGAGGTCGGTATTCCGTTCAGCGACCCCATGGCTGACGGGAGGGCTATACAGAAAGCTAACTACAGGGCTCTGAAGGCGGGATTCAGGGTTTCGGACACCTTCAGACTCGTCGAGGAGTTCAGAGAGCACTCGGAGAAGCCGGTAGTCCTGATGACCTACTTCAACCCCGTCTACCGCAGAGGAGTCGACAGGTTCGTAGCCGAGGCGAAGAATAGCGGTGTGAACGCAATGATAGTCGTAGACCTCCCGGTTGAGGAAGCCGGTGAATACATCGGCGTCTGTGAAAAGCGCGGAATGCAGACAGTGTTTCTCGCTGCCCCGAACACGAGCGACGAGAGGCTGGCTATGATCGACGAGGTGAGCAGCGCGTTCGTCTATCTGGTTTCACTTTACGGAACTACCGGAGCGAGGGAGGAAATTCCAGAGACGGCTTTCGAGCTCCTTTCGAGGGCTAAGAAAATCTGCAGGAAACCCCTCGCCGTAGGGTTTGGAGTATCGAAACCCGAGCACGTGTCTGAGCTGATCGAAGCCGGAGCTGACGGGGTCGTCGTGGGTAGCGCGATAGTGGAGGTTATCGAAAGATACGGAGAGGACGCCGCTCCCTACGTGGAGGAGAAAGTTAGGGAGCTCAGGAGAGGATTAACCGCTCGAAGACCTTGAAGTCTCCCGCAGGTATGCGGACGTGGTCGAATATGCTGCCCCTACTCTTCCTTATTTCCAAGCAGTCGACGAGCTCCGCGTACCTCCCTCCGGCAAGCCCGTTCGCTATTACAGCCGCTCCCTCCGCTGCCTCCTTCGCGACCTTCGCGGAGCACCTGAGCCTTAAGACCTTCACGCTGCAACCGAGTTTCGAGAAGAACTCCTCTATTGCTGCTTTTGCGTCCTCGAAGAACTCCGGTATGCGCGAAAACCTCCCGCTGAGCACGACCTCTTCGGGAAGCAGCGATGGCAGCAGTGAAGCTACATCCTTTACTATGGACTCGATCATGAGCTCGTAACCCTCACCGGAGCGTACGAAAGACTCTATCGGCGTTTGGAAAGGATCTATGCCCGCAAAGTCTGCAGCTCCTCCGCTGAAGAGCAGAGTTTTCGAGAACTCGCAGCAGTTCGCGATGGCGTAAGCGAGTTCGCCGTCGATGAACCCCGAGCCTAGGTAGGACGGGAATCCAGAGGTTCCAGCCATAGCGTCTACGACCTTCCCGTTGCTCACGGCTATTGCGGATGTGTAGGCGAATCCGACCTCGACGAGTATGAACGACGTCTCGTCGAACCTTCTTCCGAGCCTCTCGGCTTGATCCTTTACCGCCAGAGCCACGCTGTAGAGCTTGTCCGAGGTTCCCATGTCTATCCTGTTGAGCTTCCGCCTCTCCGGCACGGTCGGTAGCTGAATCACGCCGGGGGTGAAGTAGGCGTTGAAGTCGGATTCGCGGAAGAGAGTCATAAGTCTTCGAAGCCCGAGGATCCTGTGTCTCCTCTTCACGTCACTCTCGCTGACGAAAGTTGCGAGAGCTATCTCCGCGTCGCTCGCTTCCTGAACTCTTTTCAGCGGTATTCCGTACCCACTCGAAACTACCACCGCGTCGAACTTCCCGAACTCCTTTTCCGCTGCCTTAAGCCTGTCTATCACGACCTTCGGGTTCTCCGTTACAACGTCGCGGGGTATGGCTTCATCCAGAATTACTCCTCTCTCCTCGTCGAACGCGAAGATGTCCACGCTCCTCGTTCCCGAATCTATGCCAGCTGCTCTAACCATACCTTGCCCCCTCGTTGTTAGCCGAGGCTACGAAGACCCTTCCTGCAATCTCCTCCAGCTCCTTCGCGAGTTCCCTCGCAACCTCCGGAGTCGTTATCGTGTAGAAAGCCGGACCCCACGACGACTGGCAACCGCAGCCGGTTCTGGCGATCATCAGCTCTACCCCCTTCTCTACAACCGGGCAGCAGTATTTCGAGCCCTGATACTCGCTCCAGAATTCGCCGAGGAGGGAGTTGAACATCGTCAGACCTTCGGCGAAGGTATTCAGATCTCCCTCGACGAAGGCAGGAATTATCTTGACGAGCACTATCCTCGAAAGTCTGTCGGACATCTCAGCCGGCATGGTCTTCAGCGAGGACAGTATTTCGTCCTCTGCTCTCTCCCTCATCTCCGCTATCCTCCTCGCCTCATCTTCAGGGACCGCTACGACAAACTTCCAGTCTTCGGGAACCTCGCCGCGAAATATCAGCGGAGGAACCATCTTCTCGCGCCGATCAACTCTGAAGCCCCCCTCTACTATGAATCCACCGCACCTGAACGCGTGGACACCGAGAGACGTTATCAGCCCCCTCTTCACTATCAGCGCGACGTCCTCCACGCTCCAGCCGAAGTCGAAGAGTTTCGAGATTCCCATTCCTATGGCGAGTGCTACGCCCGTTACGTAACCCATCCCGGCGAGTGGAGGGACTTCGCTTCTCACCTCCGCCTCGACGCTCACCCCGAGCTTCTCGGCGAAGAACCGGACGAACCTCTCAGCCCACTTCTCGTTAGCCCTCGCTTCTCCTTCCCTCACCCGAACTTCTATGGGCACGTCCAAAGCGAAGCCGACGGTTCCGTAGAGTCTTCCCATGTCGCCGGTCAGGTCGAAGTTGCCAGCGTGCAGATGAGCCGGGGCAACTACCTTGACACTCACAGCGAAAGTCTCGGCAGGAGTATAAAAATTAGGCGAAAGTTTATTTAGCAGTGTTAAGAGGTGTGCGCATGGAGTCAGAGATAACTCTCGCAATAATCGAGAGCGCAGCCGAGGACTGGACAGAGTACGCGAAGTGTGACGTCATCGTGGCCGGAGCCGGACCTTCGGGCTTAACGGCTGCGAAGTATCTGGCGGAGAAGGGTTTCAAAACCCTCGTATTCGAGAGGCGTCTGAGTTTCGGCGGAGGAATAGGCGGCGGCGGAATGCTGTTCCACAAGGTCGTGTTCGAGAGAGAGGTCAAGGAGATACTGGACGACTTCGAGATCCGCTACAGCGAGAGACGAAACCTCCTCGTAGCCGATGCGGCGGAGCTGATGGCTAAGCTTGCTGCGAAGGCTATAGACGCCGGCGCGAAAGTTATCCACGGAGTCAGCGTGGAGGACGTCATATTCCGCGAAGACCCGCTGCGCGTGACTGGGGTCTGCATACAGTGGAGCGCCGTGGAGCTTGCGGGCTTGCACGTAGACCCCATATTCGTAGAGAGCAAAGCCGTGGTCGATGCAACAGGACACGATGCGGAAGTTCTGAGCGTGGCTGCTAGGAAAATACCCCTCGAAGTAGCCATTCCGGGCGAGAGGTCGGCTTACAGCGAGGTGGCTGAGAGGGAGATAGTCGCGAAGACTGGCAGAGTTGTAAAGGGGCTTTACGTCGCCGGAATGGCGGTCGCGGCTCTCCACAACCTGCCGAGGATGGGACCGATATTCGGCGGGATGCTGATGAGCGGGAAGAGAGTAGCGGAGATAATAGCCGAGGAAATTTAGAGCCCGCTTATCGCCGCCCTTATATCATCTATCGTTCCCAAGTATACGACCTCATCTTCTTCAATCGCGTAAACCTCTATTCTGTTCGCCCTCCGCAGTATCGGCGACAAGAAATCGCCGCTAAGCACGTCGCTACCCAATACGAGGGGAGAAAAAGCCGGGACTACGACTATCCTCCTGTCGGCGACGAGGTAGCACGGGTAAGAGTAGAGGGCTCCCCTGACGCGAACCTTTATGCTCGGGTGTTCGTGACCCATCACTATCCTCTCGCAATCGCACTCTCTGTGCCCGTGAACGATGCAGTATCCGGCGACGTTCGAGACCTCCTTCAGCTCTATTCCGTACTCCGCGAGTATCGCAGCAAGAAAGTTGTCGTGATTTCCCCTCACGACTTCGAGCTCCACACCCTCGCCTCTCACGGTTTCGACAAAGGTCCTGACGTCTTCCCACTCGTAGGGTAGGTTCCTGCTGAACTCGTGCTTCAGGTCTCCGGCGACGACAAGCTTCGATATATTATATTTTCTTATTATCCGCTTTACGTTCCTGAGAATCTCCCCTATCTGCATCTTCGGAATCGCAACGCCGCTCTCCTGCATGACGTTCTCTATGCCGAGGTGCAGGTCTGCGATTACGGCAGCGTCTCCTATCAGGCAAACCCTCTCCGGAGTCAGCGTGAAGTTCACGTGGTAACTGTAACGAAAACATTTAAAATCCTTTTACAACCTAAAGCGATGTTCGTATTGCTCTCCGGTCTCCCCGGCAGCGGTAAGTGCAGGCTCATCGAGTCCGTTCTCAACAATTTCGACGAGGTTATCTGGATTACAACGCTCACGAGCGCAAGCTTCGTGAAGAAGAGAGTCAAGAGGAACATCTGGATACTGGATACGATAACGTGGGGTAGAAGCAGCGTGGACGACAGGGTGATAGTTTCGAACCCCATAAACCTCAACGAGGTAAGTCTGGCTATTTCGAAGATTCTGGAAAAGATCGACGGTCGTTACCTGGTGGTCCTGAACTCGATTTCCGGTCTTTTAATATACCACCCTCACCAGAAGCTCGTGAACTTCCTGCGGACCGTGATGGGGAGGATAGAGGCAGAGGACGGTAGAGGGATCTTCACGCTCGTTAAGGGGGCACAGGAGAGGAGTGTCGAGATAGCAGTTTTAATGTTCTTTCCGAACGTTCTGGAGGTCGAGGGTCGGATTAGAGTTCTGAAGTCCGCGGTTCCGATGGAGAAAAACGAGTTCGAGTTCGAGGAGGGAAAGGATTTAATCTTGAAGATGCTCGAAATGTGACATGGAAAGGCTGCTGTTCGTTGACCCGTTCGCCCCTGTTACCGACCCCAACAGGTGGTACCAGCCGAAGTACAGCCTCGTTAACAAACTTAAGAAGCTGATCGACGAGAGCGGAATACTCGAAATAATTTCCCCCGGCGATATCGTAGCCGTTAAAACGCACTTCGGTGACTTCGGGACTACGAGAACGCTAAGAAGTGTTTTCGTCCGCACCGTAGTTGAGAAAGTGATCGAGGCTGGCGGAAGGCCCTTCGTAACGGAAACCACCGGACTTGGACTGACAAGAGACAGGTCTACAGCCTACGGAAGACTCAAGATCGCGGAAACGAACGGCTACACTCAGCAGACCGTGGGAGCGCCGATAATCATAGCCGACGGACTCCTCGGCTTCGACTACGTCAAGGTCGGTGTAGACGGGAAGTATCTGAAGGAAGTATGCGTCGCCAAGGCTATAGCCGAAGCCGACGCTGTGATTTGCTGCACGCACTTCAAGTTGCACATGCAGTCGGGCATCGGCGGTAGCATCAAGAACGTCGGCGTAGGTTGCGTTGCGAAACCCTCGAAGTTCGATGTCCATGTCGCGGACTATCCGTCGATAAACGAGAACTGCACGAAATGCGACAAGTGCGTCGAGGTTTGCCCGGGCGGCGCGATAGAGAACTACCGGGTGGTGAGGGAGAGGTGTCTGAAGTGTCTCGGGTGCGACGAGGTCTGCGACTACGACGCCGTGAACGTGAGCTGGCTCACGGGGAAAGACGTCTCGGACAGAATAGTCGAGTGTGCGAAAGGTGTGCTCAGAGTCAACGACAACTTCGCGTACATAAACTTCCTCATCGACGTAACCCCACACTGCGACTGCCACCCGTTCAGCGACGTGCCAGTCGTGAGAGATATCGGAATCCTTGCAGGCAGGGACATCGTTGCGATAGACGCCGCATCCGTAGAGCTTTACGAGAGAGAGTCGAAGATCGGCGAACTTCCCGAAGACAGATACTGGAGCTGGACGGACCCGCACGGAATGCTCAGCTACGCCGAGGAACTGGGGCTCGGTAGCAGGAATTACGAGATAGAGAGGCTGGAAGTTTAGTATGAAGTTCGTTCCGCGCGCCTTCTTTCTAACCTCGGGGGTAGGAAGCGACGAGGAAAAACTCGTCAGCTTCGAGTTAGCTTTGCGAGATGCAGGCATAGAGAGGTTCAACCTCGTTCCGGTGAGCAGCATACTGCCGAGGAAGTGCAAGCTAATAAGCGCTGAAGAGGGGCTTGAGGAGCTGGAGGACGGGCAGATAGTCTTCTGCGTCATGGCGAGGTTTTCGAGCGGCGAGGTCGGAAGAGAGATATACGCAAGCGTAGCAGCTGCGATGCCGAAGCTCGACGTCCACGGCTACATAGCGGAAAGTAGCGGTTACTGGTTCGAGGGTGCTGACAGGTACGCGGAAAAACTCGCTGCAAGGCTCATTAGCGGCAAGTGCGAGAGCTTCGAGCTTGAGAGCGTAACGGCTAGGGCGAGGGTCGAGAAGTTAACAACTGCTATCGCCGCAGCCGTCTTCGTTCCATGAGCATTTCGAGGTACGACTTCGTTATGCTTTCATCCCTCGCGTAGCCCAGTGATGCGGCTATTTCGAAGACCTTCTCTTTTTTCTCTATTCCCCCCTCGACCTCCACCTCCACAAACCTCCCGAGCCCCTCCACGTCGTCGATGCAGACTATCGCGTCGCCGAGCCGGTATATCTTTCGCAGCTTTCTAACCCTCGCGAACTCCCTGAAGCCGAGTTTCAGCAGCAGAAGTTTAGCTCTCTCAAAGTCCTCAACCCCCACGTTCACCTCCTCGCGACTCTTCGTCTCCACGTCCACCTTCGGACCCTTGTAGGTCAGCTTCACACCCTCGACGTCTCTTCGCAGCCTGAGAGCTTCGTCGCTGGCTGCGAAGTCTCTACACGGATGAGAGAAGTAAACGTCCTCTTCGAGTTTCTCAACGACGAGCTCTGCAATCTCCCGAACCTTCTCCTCCACGCCCTCGCGGTAAGGGAACTTTGCCTCGACCTCCATCTCAACGTTTTTAAATCCGCGACTTAAAAGTGTGGTGCAATGATCGCGAAGGGGGATTTCGTCAAGATCAGCTACACGGCGAAGCTCGAGGACGGAACGGTGATCGACACGACGGATGAAGAAGTGGCGAAGGAGCACGGGATATACAACGAGAACGCGAGGTACGGGGACATATACTTAATAGTCGGAGAGGGACACGTCGTAAAGGGGCTCGAAGAGGACATAGAGGGCAAGGAGGTTGGATACAGGGGAAGCGTCGCAGTTCCGCCGGAGAAGGCTTTCGGCGAGTACGATCCGAACAACAAGGACACGTTCAGCGTGACTAGGTTCGCAGAAAAGCCAGAGGTCGGACAAAGAGTCAGGATAGGGAACAGGATAGGCACGGTCGAGAGGATAATCGGGCGCAGGGTCATCGTGGACTTCAACCACCCGCTCGCCGGCAAAACGATAGTATTCGAATACGAGATCAAGGAGAAGCTCGAAAAGCCGGAAGACAAGCTTAAAGCTCTCTTCCTGATTCACACGGGAGTGGACGTAAAGGATGTAAGGATAGAGGACAGCAAAGCTGTCGTTGAAGTCCCGACCGACGCTTACCTCAACCAGCTCTTCATAATCGGACGTTACAGGGTTGCGAAGGACGTCTTCCGATTCCTCGACATAGAGGAGCTCGAAATCGTCGAGAGGTTCAGCAGGGAGCAGGAGACGCTAAAGGCTGTGGAGGAGGCGAAGGAGGAACTGGAACCTCAGAAGACGGAGTCGTAGACGAGTTCGACCACGTCTTTCACCTCCACAGCTCCGCCCCTAATTTTTGCCGCGTCTTCTAGCATCATGTAGCAGAAGGGGCAGGCAACTGCTATTGCGTCGACGTTCAGCGTCGCAGCCTCGTCGATTCTGAGCAGAGACGGTCTAACCTTGAAGTCTCTGAGCACGTTTCCACTACCCCCTCCGCAGCAGATGGCGAGCTCCCTGTTCCGCTGCATCTCGACGAGTTCGACTCCGGGAATGGAGCTTATCACGTAGCGTGGGGCGTCGTAGATTCCGTTGTAGCGTCCGAGGTAACAGGGGTCGTGATAGGTAACCCTGAGCTCCGTCACCTTTCTGAACTTCAAATCCGCCCTCTCGATAGCTCCTGCCAGTAACTCGGTTACGTGGTAGCTCTCGATCCCATAATACCTCCTGAAGGCGTTGTAGCAGTGCGGTGAGAGAGTGACGATCTTTCGAACACCGTACCTCTCGAAGACCCTCAGATTCCTCTCCTTCAGCTCTTCGAACAGCCCAGCTTCTCCTATCGCAGTGACGTCGTTCCCGCAGCAGTCCTCTTCTGCAAGAACCGCGAAGTCTATTCCGCAGGCTTTTAACAGCTCAGCAGCTTTTGCGGCGATTTCAGCGATCCTCTCGTCAACCGTGGCACAACCTGCGAAGAGCAAAAATTCAAAATTACCTTTCTCTGCGAATTTAACATCCACCCTGTCGATCCAGCTCCTCCTCCTGGGTTTTCCAACCCCGAACGGGTTTCCGAACTTGTAAACGCTTTCAAGCAGCTTTTTGAGTTCTTCCGGAACTCTTCCCTCTTCTACGGCTCTGCTCTTCGCCTCCCTTATGTACTTCGTGAGCTCTATTCCCCTCGGACACCTGTCTTCGCATATTCTGCAGTTCGTGCAGTTCCACAGCTGCGGGCTCCAGAACTCCCCGCTGCTGAAGTACTCCGCTATCAGCCTGCGGAGGTTCAGGTCGAAACGCACGCTGCACGATGCACTGCATGTACCGCACTGCATGCACGCGTTCAGCATCGGCTGGAGCCTTTGGCAGATTATAAATCTGTAGCGATTATCAACCCCAAGCCCAAGAGCTTCGCCTAGCCGAAACCTCAGTCCGTTGAGGCGATTGAGCTGCGGGAGAAGCCGGACCAGCTATCAGAAGCTGCTGACAGAGACTTGCCAGCAGAATTCAGACGCTCATGTCAAGTACAACTTCTGCGATGTCCGCTGAGTAAGCTGCAATCCGGCAAAGACTGTCGAAGACAGTCTTAAGATTTAGCACTCTTACGACGTCGAATTTAAGAATCTCCTCGTAGTTCTTCTGAACTTTATTTTCAAAGATTTCGTATTTTTCCAACACTTCCTCGGCCATTTCCGTATTCTTTTTGAAGAAAGAAATCATTGCGATCCTGAATATTTCCTCCACGTCTTTTACAGCATCACAGATTTCGGGGAATGAAGACTGTAGATTTACAAGTGCTTCCGCCATTGAGCTTACGTGGTCAGCTATTCTTTCCAGTGCTCTTACAACGCTTCTGTAGCTGACGATTTCCCTGCTACTCAAGCCCTTTTCTTCTCTCTCCATTGCTACGTTGAGTAATCTCAGAGCGAGAAAGTGAATTTTGTCGACTTCGCTCTCCCTTACCATTATCGAACTGCATATTGCTCGATCGAATTCCTTTAAACAGCTGCAGAAATCGGATAGCATGCTGGAACAGATATTAAAAATTTTTTCGATGATGTCGATAATATTAAAGCGCTTTGAGTCCAGAAAGACCTCAATCACAACTTCGTTTCCAGTGTCCTCCATTATTTCTGCTCCTACAAGCATGTCCACCGCGAAGGCAACTGCCCTTCTCTGTTCATCCGAACGCGTTTTTACTCTGATCGAGTCGTAGCCCGCAAGGTAATGAGAGATTATAAGCCTTACGAGCTGGTTAAAGCTTGCGTCTTTGCTATCTATTTCAGCTTCTTCTCTGACTTGTCGGCTTCTCGGTGAGATCAATATTGTATCCTTTCGAACTTCGAGGTAAACAGTATCCCCCTCCTTCAAACCGTTCGCGACTATCCATTCTTTCGGTAAAGTGATTATGTAACTACCCTTGCCACTTCTGTACACCTTCCTCACGTCCCTGTTACCCATAGACAACGCTAGCTGGATATATATTTAAACCTTTGGAACTCAGTGACACTCCACCGGGCAGTAGTATAAGGAGGGTAAGGAAGCGTAAGAGGGATGTATATACCCAACATTTGTATCGAGATTCTATATTTTAAATTAGATAAAAAATATATGTTCCTTACGGGTCGTTTCAGCATGAAGTGGCGGCTCGTATTAACGACTCTGATCTTGCTATCCGTAGCGCTTGCAGGGTGTGCTCAAACTCAGAGCACGCAAAAGGTTGTTATCGTCGGCAGCGGTGCGACTTTTCCGCAACCGCAACTCGAGAAGTGGATAGACGTATACACTAAACAGAATCCGGACGTAAAGATAGAGTACACGGGTAAAGGAAGCGGAGGTGGACTGAACGATTTCAAGCAAGGGCTTGTCGATTTCGCATGCAGTGATCCGCCGATCAGCGAGAGTTTATGGAAGGAGTTGACGAAGAAGGGTCAGCCGCTTCAGTTTCCGATAATAGTAGGAGCGGTAGTCGTAGTCTACAACATTCCCGGTGTAGATAGTTTGAAACTCGACGGAAAGACGCTTGCCGAGATCTTTATGGGTAAAATAGAATACTGGGACGACCCCGCCATAAAGCAACTGAATCCCGAAGCGGATCTACCACATGAAAAGATCTTGGTCGTGCACAGAAGCGATTCGAGTGGAACCACAGAGGTTTTCACGACATATTTGAGTCTCGTCAGCGACGAGTGGGCTGAAAAAGTCGGAGCCGGTAAGAGTGTGGACTGGCCGGTCGACAAACTTGGTAGAGGTGTTGGCGGAAAAGGCAACCCGGGCGTTGCCGCAGCTGTAAAACAGAATCTGTACTCGATCGGGTACGTAGAACTAGCCTATGCCTTGAAAGAGGGCTTTCCTGTTGTTGCACTGAAGAACAAAGCCGGAAACTTTGTTACAGCCAACGAAGAGACGATCAAGTCTGCTGTTTCAGGGGCGAGTGAGAACATACCCCCGCCGCGGGAAGGATACAGGGAGGACTTAAAGGCTCTGCTGAACACCGATGGGGAGAAGTCCTACCCAATTGTTGCTTTCAGCCACATGGTGATATGGGAGGACTACGAAAACGAGGCGAAGGAGAGAGCGATAAAGGACTTTGTCAAGTGGATTCTAACAGAAGGTCAGAAGTTCGAAAACATCGTGCAGGGTTACGTTGGCCTTCCAGAGGAGGTAACATCGAAGCTAATTGCACAGATCGGATAGGGATCATGTCGGGGAAGGTAGACACATTTAGAATTTCCCTTCTTCCTTTCTGCGCCCTCGTCTTTGGAATATTCGCCCTGATGATCGTAGTATACCTGAAAGCATCGATTCCCATCTTACAGAAAGAGGGTATTCAAATTTACACGACGAACGTCTGGAGGGCAGTGGAGAACGATCCCGAAAAAGAGTTCTACGGAGTACTTGCAGCCATATACGGCAGCGTTTACACTTCAGTTCTTGCAGTGCTAATAGCTCTTCCGCTCTCAATAAGTTTCGCCGTCTTTGCGATTGACTACGTGCCTCAGAAGTTCAAGGAACCTCTGATAGTAGCAACAGACATTATGGCCGGCTTGCCAACGATAATCTACGGTATCTGGGGGGCTTTTGTCCTCGTCCCGATACTCAGAGATTACGTTATGCGTCCACTTTACGACCATCTTGGCTTCATACCTCTCTTTTCATTTAAACCTGCGGGAGGCTACAGTTTTCTGGCTGCAGGTGTTCTGCTCGGAATAATGGTCACACCGTTCGCGTCTTCGATCATAAGAGAAGCTTACAGGATGATTCCTTACACGTACAGGGAAGCCGTGTTCAGTTTAGGGGCTACAAGGTACGAAGCCACAAAGGTTCTCCTCGGCTACATAAGACCGGCAATTATAGCCGGGACTCTACTCGCTTTTGGAAGAGCTATCGGGGAGACCGTCGCCGTAAGTTTGGTAGTCGGAAACACGTTCAACATTCACCCGAGCCTATTCGCCCCCGGTTACACGGTTTCGTCCCTCATCGCAAATCAGTTCGGAAACGCGTTTATCTACGGGTACATGGTCAGTGCACTCTTTGCTGCCGGGCTTTTTCTATTCGTAATAGGGCTTGTCGTCAACGTGTGCGGTCTGATCGTACTCAGGAGGTATGCGTATGCTCAGAGAGGCTAAAGAAAAGATCTTCCTGTGCGGAATTGCGACCATGACCGCTTTGACCGTTCTGCCGCTATTTCACATAATCTACAGCGTTGCATCCATGGGGCTACCCGTGCTGCTGAGAGGCGGCTTGGAGTTTCTCACCGGCACCCTTCCACCCCCAGGCGAGGAGTTAGGTGGCATAGGGCCGGCGATTTTGGGTACCTTCATTCTCACGTTTCTCGCTGCACTCATCGGTTTACCTATCGCGGTGATGGCTGGAGTTTACGCAGCAGAGTATCCCGACAGTATTCTGGGAAGGCTAACAAGAACGCTCTTAACAATAATGATGGAGTTCCCGACTATACTCGTCGGACTTTTCGTAATGCAAATCTTAGTGATTCCGATGGGCAGCTATTCCGCCATCGCAGGAGCTGTCGCCCTCGCCATTATCATGATGCCGTACGTTGCCGTTTACACCGAAGAAGCTTTCAGAAATATCCCCTCCACGTACCGCGAAGCAGCATTTAGCTTAGGATTGACAAGGTTCAAAGTCGTTTTCAGAGTTCTTTCGGGAATGGCGAGGAAGGGAATCGTTACGGGCATGCTGATCGGCATAGCCAAAGTAGCCGGTGAAACCGCCCCCCTTATTCACAGCCGGAGGTGCGAACAGGGTTTACTTTGCAGGTATAGACAGACCGATTGGAGCCATACCCCTCCTGATATACAACCTCGTCCAGCAGCCTTACGAGAACTACCACGAAATTGCCTGGGGAGCCTCGCTCATACTCCTTCTAATATTTTTAGCGATATTTCTGCCGCTGAGACTTAGCTTAAAGGAGGTGAGGGTATGAGAACGGCGATCGAGACCGTAAATCTCAACATATACTACGGACGGAACCACGTGGTAAAGAACGTGAACCTGAAGATTCCGGAAAAAGTAGTATTTGCGATAATGGGGCCGAGCGGGTGCGGAAAGTCGACTCTCCTCAGGTCGTTCAATAGACTTCTGGAACTGAATCCGAACGCTAGAGTAGAGGGGGATGTTAGACTTTACGGTAGAAGCATCTACGATATGAATCCGATCGAAGTCAGGAGGAAAATCGGGATGGTATTCCAGCATCCGAACCCGTTCCCGCACATGAGCGTGTTCGACAATGTCGCCCTCGGCTTGAAGCTGAACGGTCTGGTGAAGTCAAAAAGAGAGTTGCAAGAGATCGTGGAGTGGGCGTTGAGGAAAGCAGCACTTTGGGATGAGGTAAAGGACAGAGTTCACGAACCCGCATCGGCTTTAAGTGGTGGACAGCAGCAGAGGCTTTGTATAGCAAGGGCTTTAGCCATGAAGCCCGAAGTACTACTGATGGACGAGCCGACCGCAAGCCTCGATCCCGTTGCAACGGAGAAAATAGAGGAGCTGATCTACGAGCTGAAGGAAGAGTACACGATAGTAATCGTCACACATTCACCAGCTCAAGCGGCAAGGATGAGTGACTACGTGGCTTTTCTGTACCTTGGAGAGCTGATAGAAGTTGGAAAAACAGAGAAAATTTTTGAGAGACCGGAAAGTGAGCTGACCGAAAGGTACCTTACGGGGAGAGTAGGATGAGGAGGATTGACGAGAAAATTGAAGCTATCAGTAGAGAGGTCCTACAAATGCACGATCTGAGCAGAAGAGCAGTCGAGCTGAGTTTTGAAGCGATTAAGGGAGACAAAAGCGTAATCCGCGAGATTTCCAAACTGGAAGAATACACGGACGTGCTTAATACAGATCTCGACTTCGCCTGCACGTCTTTCATAGCTTTGTTTCAGCCAGTTGCAAGAGACCTGAGGTTCGCAGTGAGCATGATTCGAATCTCGTCTTCGTATGAAAGGATAACCGATCTCGCACAGGAGATAGCGCTCTACGAGTGTGAGATGCCCGAGGTGTTCTTTGAATCGAAAAAGTATCTGATGGAGATGTTCGACGTCGTGAAGAGAGGGTACAAGAGAACGGAAGGTTTGAGGGAAAAATTGTTCGAGTTGGACACGCGCATCGACGACATATACGTCGAAACGATGGAGATTTTGGAGCAGAACTGCAACGCCGACGCAGTGCTAACGGCAAGACACGTCGAGAGAATAGGTGACCTGCTTGTAAAAATCGGTGTAAGGTTGATATTTATAGAGGAGGGTAGACGCGTGTGGGTGAAGTAAGTGTTTTTTTATCGATTCCTACAGCTGCAAACCCGAAGAAGTTTAATTTTCTCCAACTGTAAAGGTTACTTCTCTTCCCGAAAGCTCTGATGCTCGTATTCCAATCCGAGACTCTTCAAAGCCTGAATCAGCCAGGGAGCTTTATCCACGATGAATTTGAGCTCGTTCTTGCAGCATTCTAGCACTTCTTTCACGAAAGATCTCGCTGTAAGATAATTTCTCGCTGCATAGACTCTCATATTAACTCGCTTTCCACGTCTATCGCCGCACAGACGTAGAACTTCTTTTTACTTTGACAACAGTTTTGTCTATCGCAATAAGATTTTTTTGGCTTTTTCTCCGTGGATGAATGAGTATTCTGGCAGTTCTCCTCACAGACATCTGAATGTAGGTTGCTATACCGAGAGCTTTTATTTCCAGATGTACTTTGTCCCTCTCAAAGATCTTAAGCCTAACAATATCCTTACAGATTGCATATTTTGGTATTATTTTTAAATTTATCTGTTTCGGTGATGGGAACATGTCCACAGTTTCCATCGCAACATTAAAATACCGCTCTCAGCAAGCAGCTCAGATTCCCGTAGGAGGCTGAGCCGCTGGAACTACGGGGTGGTCGTCGTGATCGATAAGAACAGGCTCATGGAAGCGATAGATGAGGCGATAAAGAAGGCTAAGCCCAGGAGGTTCGTGGAGACCGTGGAGATGGCTGTAAACCTCAAGGGAGTCGACCTTAAAAGACCCGAGAACAGAATCGACGCAGTGATCACGCTGCCGCACGGCTTGGGCAAGCGCAGAAAGGTCGGAGTGTTCGCGAAGGGCGAAACAGCCCTCAAAGCCAGAGAAGCCGGAGCAGACATCGTAATAGAGCCGGAAGAGATAGACGAGCTCGCTAAGAACAAGAGAGAAGCGAAGAAACTTGCGAACAGGATAGACTTCTTCATAGCCGAAGCTCCGCTGATGCCGGAGATAGGTAGAAAGCTCGGACCTATCCTCGGACCGCGCGGAAAGATTCCGCAGCCAATTCCACCGCTTGCAGACCCCAAACCGTTCATCGAGAGGTTGAGAAACTCTGTAAGAGTTAGGACGAGGGATAAGCCCGTCTTTCACGCTCCTATAGGTGTGAGGGAAATGGACGTTGAGGAGCTCGCAGAAAACGCCCTCGAAGTTCTGAAAGTCTTGGAGAAGTACGATAATCCTTCACAGGTCGTTAGGTCGATATACGTTAAAACGACGATGGGTCCAGCTGTAAGGGTGGTCTGAAATGGCTGCCGTCAGGGGTGCTCCGCCGAGGTGGAAAGTCGAAACTGTCGAGGAGCTCAAGAGGCTGCTCTCTTCCCATCCGGTCATAGCTGTGGTGTCCTTCAGGGGCGTTCCTGCGTCGCAGATGCAGAAGATAAGGAGAGAATTCAGGGAGTTCGCGAAGATAAGGGTCGTAAAGAACTCCCTGCTGGAGAGAGCTATCGATGCGCTCGGCGGGAAGTATCTGCAGCTCAAAGACTACATCTTCGACCAGACGGCGATAGTGCTGACGAACATGAACCCGTTCAAGCTCTACAAAAAGATCGAGGATACGAAGGTTCCTTCTGCCCTGAAGCCAAACCAGGTCTCCCCGGTGGATGTTACGATTGAAGCCGGCCCGACGCCTATTCCTCCGGGTCCGCAGATGGCGGATTTGCAGGCTGCTGGCATACCGGTGGCGATAGAGAAGGGCAAGGTCGTCGTCAAGCAGACGGTCACACTCGTAAAAGCCGGAGAGGTAGTAAGGCCGGAGGTGGCGAGAGCCCTCGAAAAGCTCGGCGTCAAGCCCATAAAGATCGGTCTCGAAACCAGGGCGATCTACGACTCCGGAATTATCCTGACACCCGATGTGCTGGCGATAGACACCGATAAGGTCATCGCCGACATTCAGGAAGCCTATACAAAGGCTCTGAACCTAGCCGTCAACGCCACATACGTAACGCCCGAAACGGCTGAGATACTAATAATCAAAGCCGTCATGGAGGCAAGGAACCTTGCGATAAACGCAGCCATACCGGAGCCGGAGGTGATGCCAGACCTGCTGGCGAAGGCGCATGCACAGATGCTGGCTCTCGCATCCCAGCTTCCTGAGGAAGTTCTCGACGAGGAGCTGAAGTCGCTCCTAGCCGTTACGCGAGCTGTTGAGGAGAGGAGGGAAGAAAGGGAGGAAAAGAGAGAAGAGGAAGAGGAGAAGGAGGAGAGGGAAGAGGAGGAGGCTAAAGAGGAGGAGGCTTTGGAAGGTCTCGGTGCTTTATTCGGTTGAGGAGGTGAGCGTGTATGGAGTACGTGTATGCCGCACTCCTGCTTCACGCGGCGGGTAAGGAGATAAACGAGGAGAACGTCAAAGCCGTGCTGCAGGCAGCGGGAATCGAGGTTGACGAAGCCAGAGTGAAGGCTCTGGTAGCGGCGCTCGAAGGTGTGAACATCGACGAGGCGATCCAGAAGGCAGCCATGCCGATGGTCGCGGCACCGGCAGCGGCTCCTGCAGCGGCGGCAACGGCGACCGAGGAGAAGAAGGAGGAGGAGAAGAAGGAAGAGGAAGAGGAGGAGGCTAAAGAGGAGGAAGCTCTGGAGGGACTTGGAGCCCTCTTCGGTTAAACTTTTTTATTTATGGACGAAAAAGATAAAATCATAGTCCTCAGCCTGCTCTCGAACGGGCGGATACCGAAGACGAAGTTAGCGGAGCTCCTCGGCATAACGGAGGCAGCCGTCAGGAAGAGAATAGCGAAGCTCGAAAGCGAAGGGATCATAGTCGGATACAGAGCTATCATCAACTACAGAACCGCCAAGTTAGCTGCCTCGCTGACTGGCATCGACGTCGAGCCGGAAAAAATCTGGAACGTCATCGAAAAGCTGAAGGAGATTGAGGGAGTAAAGCAGCTCTGGCTCACCAGCGGCGACCACACGATAATGGCAGAAATCATCGCGGAAAACACAGAAGAGCTTTCCGAGATTCACAGACGCATCGAGGAGATAGAAGGGGTGAAGAGGATCTGCCCGTCGGTTATAATCGACACACTGAAGCGATAAAAAGGAGACTCCGCGAGTTCAAGCAGCTCGGTGAAAGTGGCGAAACGGTCTTCGACTTCCGTCCGTACCTCAACGTTACGCTGAAAGCTGACGTCAAAAGCGAGTTACTCTTCTGCATCTCGACAGCCAACTCCTCTGCGGTAGCGGGAATAAATTTTCAGCTTCTTCTAAAATCCCGGGACGTCGAAGAAGCCATGAGACTCGCTGGAGTCAGGTTCTGGAGGAGAAAAGCTGCTTATGCAGCCGAAGCGCTGAAGAATTTCGACATCGTCGAGTCGGCGATGGAGCTCGACAGCGGGGCTGCGAGGTGCGAGCTGCTGGGGTTGAAGGGGTTGGGGATGAAGGAGGCGAGCCACTTCCTCCGAAACGTCGGCAGGGAGGACGTGGCTATAATCGACAGACACGTGCTGCGGTGGCTGAGGAGTAGAGGATACATCGAGGACGTTAAACTCGATAATAAGAGCTACCTGCGATATGAAAGACTGCTCGGAGAAATAGCTGAGGAGTTCAGGGTGAGTTTAGCCGAGCTCGACCTGATGATATGGGCCGAGATGACGGGGAAGGTCCTCAAATAAAAGTTTTTATGCCGCGTTTTGCTTTGCAAAATTCGTGAAGGTAGCGGTCGGTGGGACGTTCGAACCTCTCCACGAGGGGCACAAGCGGCTCATAGACACGGCTATAAAGCTCGGAGGCAAAGATGTTGCAATCGGGATAACGAGCGACAAAATGGCGAGAAAAAGACTCAGAAGCGTTCTTCCCTTCCGCATAAGGGCTGAGAACGTAAGGAGATACGTCTTAAGAAAGTACGGCTTCGAGCCGACTATCGTGAAGATCTGCGATCCTTACGGCAAAACGCTGGAAGTCGACTTCGAGTACCTCGTCGTCTCCCCGGAAACCTACGAGATGGCTCTGAAAATCAACGAGAAGAGAGCCGAGCTCGGTAAGGGGGCGATAACGATAGTCAAGGTCGATTGGGTCAAGGGGGAGGACGGAAAGCCCATATCGTCGACGAGGATAAAGAGGGGAGAGATAGACCGCTACGGAATGAAGATATGAAGGTTTTCGTCGCCGGACCGATAGGCTACGACGGCGAAGACATCAGGGAACTGCAGCGGATGCTGAGAAGTGACGGCTTCGAAGTCCTGGATCAGTTCGTCGTCGACTACTCCAGCGTTGAGGACTTCCGCAACGAGGCAGATCTTCGCAGAAAGATCGTCGCGAACGACCTGGCGCTCCTCAACAAAGCCGATGCTGTCGTCCTCATAGCGACGAAACCGAGCTTCGGTGCGATGTGCGAAGCTCTGCTGGCTTCGCAGCAGGGAAAGCCCGTAATCGCCTACTGCCCTTCAGCGGTAAAATCGCCCTGGCCCCTCGAAATCGCCAGCCACATTGCCAGGAGTTACGAGGAGCTTGTAAGCGCTCTCAGGAGCGTTTCCACTCCTCTTCGCAGGATACCTAACTTGTACGGAGAGCACGAAGCGGAGTTCGAATACTCGCAGCTGAAATGCGTGTGTCCGGTCACCGGAATCGAGGACAGAGCTGTTGTGAGGATAAGGTACAGGCCCGACCGCTGGCTGCTCGAATACGAGTCTCTGGACGAATACTTCCGGGGCTTCGCGAACGTGAAGATCCACCACGAGGCGGTTGTGAGGAAGATATACGAGGATCTCGCGAAACTGATCGAGCCTCTAGAACTCGAAGTCGAGGCGGAGTTCGAGCGGAGGAGCGGAGTGAAAGCCGTAGTCAGGATTAGAGGTTCTCGATCTCTCTAACAGGTTTTCCGCCCTTAGTTTCCGGCGCGAGGTAGTCTAAGAACCTGCTGAAGGGGACGTTCATGAGTCTGAATGTCACCTTGAGCGGTGAGAGCGTGGCGTCCTCGTCCGCGAAGTTTATCTTCGAAACCGTTGCTGTCTGCTTGTTGAGGTAAATCGTGACTTCACTCCCACTCCTGCCCCTTATGAGCTCGCTCCTAGCAGTGTCGAGTATCCTCTGAATTCTCAGCAGCTCCCTGAACTTCCTCAAGTCTCTGGCTTTCGCGATCAGCTTGCCGTCCTCTATTTTTATCTCGGCGTCTGGAAACAGGTTCTTGACCGCGCTGACGACCTTCTCCTCGCTTTCCGTTGGGTGCACGGTGGTCTCTACTATAACTTCGACGCCGCTCGCCAGCCTTTTCAGCAGTTCCCTCACCTTCGCCCTGAAGTCCTCGATGCTGCCGGTGTTCTCGACCGTAAAGTTTGCGAGCTTCATGGCTTCCCTCAAACCCCACTTCTCCTCCCTCTCGTCCCTCCTCTTCAGCTCCTCCACCGTCATCGCATCGTCGCTCCTCATCCTGCGTCTCGCCCTCTCAAGCCTAACGTCGTCCGCAGCCTCGATCGCTATCAGCACGAAATCGTCGCCGAAAACTTCTCTGAACCTCTTGACTTCGTCTATACTCCTCACGCCGTCGACGACGACGACACCTTTTTCCTTCAGCGCCTCCCTTATCTTCGGAATGCAGAGCTTCGCTATCGCATCCATTCCGTGCTTCTTTCTCAGCTCTTCGGCGATTTTTCCGAGGTTCTCGTCGGTCATCGGAAGGTTGCGCTTGGCTGCTTCCTCCCTAACGACGTCTCCCATCACGACTACCGGGATCCCCATCTCCCTCGCAACTTCCGCAGCCGTCGTCTTTCCGCTCAGAGGGTATCCGACAAAGGCTATGACACGCATTTTTTCACCTCGCAGCTCGTGAGTTCGAAGAGTAGAGCTGCAAGCCTGCCGAACTTCTCGTCCGGTTCCAGCGCATCGTCCTCGATTTCCTCAAGCTTCACCTCCCTTCCCTCCTTAAGGTCGAAGACCAGAACGTCGTCGCTCACGACGACTGCATATCTCAAACCTCGAAACTTGGCGTAGGCTTTCGCGAAGCTGAGCGCTGAACTCTCAGCCCCGGGACAGCAGAACTTCACACAGGCTACTACCTTACTCTTGCGGATCAGGTAGTCGCATTTAACTCTCGTTCCGAGGACTTCGACGCCCTCATCTTCCTCCAGCCGCAGCTCCACGCCTTGCCTTAGAGGCTACAAGTCTTATAGCTTTCGTGAATATCGGCTTCTCCCTGATCAGCCCCTCGGGCTTGTAGAGGAGGACGAAATACATCAGAAGCCCGAACATGATGTACTCGAGCCACACGGGATCGATTACGTTTGCCAAGAGTTCGGCTACTTCGAACTTGTAAGTCGTCAGCGTTATCTTTACGACGGCAAACGTGAGCGAGCCGACGATTACTCCGCGGTTGTTCCCGGCTCCACCGAGGAGGACCATGAGAAACGGGTAGAAAGTCCACTCCACCCTGCTGAAGCTCGTTGCGATCACGTTGGCAGAGAAGAGTGAGAACAGAGCTCCGGAAATCGCAGCTACAGCTGATCCGACAACGGAGGCTTTTATTCTCAGAACCATGACGCTCTTTCCGACCGACTTCAGAACGTCCTCGTTTTCCCTCAGGGCTCGCAGCGTTCTGCCGAAGGGCGAGTTTGTAAGCCTTTCGACGATCAGGTAGACTGCAGCGGCTATCGTAAGAGTTATTGCTGCGAAGTAGCTCTGCCTCGCGGCTCCGGCTGCGAAAGCCAAGACGTCAGGCGTTGAAACGCCGTAGTAGCCGCCTATTATGTCCACGTTGTAGTTGCAGACCATGAAGAAGACCTCACTTATGGCGAGGAGCGTTATAGCCAGGTAGTCTTCCCGCAACCTCGCGCTCGGAAGGATGACGAGGGCTCCGACAGCGGCACCTATAAGAGCTGCTGCGAGCACGTAGAAGAGCAGGAGGAAGATGCCAAAAGCGGGATTCGCAGCTATGATCTCGTTCAACTCGCTGCTAACGGCGCTGCTCAGCTCTATGATGTCCTTCCCGGAAACACCGAGCAGAGCTGCGAAAACTCTGTTCATCAAGCCACCGACCACTACCGCTCCTACGAGGACGGCTAGAGCCCTTCCGAAGTTCGGAATTCCGGCGTATCCGTACTCGACGTTCAGACTCAACGCGACTACTGCGTATAGCCCGAACCAGAGCGCGATGTTAACGAGGATATCCATCTCCTCCACCTCACGCCGGCTATCCCCTTCGGGGCGATCGCGAGTGTTGCGATGAGCATGGTCAGCGACACGACCCTGCTGTACAGGAGGAGCGAGGCTCCGAAGAACTGCGACAGCCCGTATGTGAGCAGAGACTCCGAGAGTCCTATGAGGTAAGCCCCCAGCACCGCTCCAGCAAGGCTGAATATTCCACCGACTATACTCGCTGCGAAGATCGACACGATTATTATCCCGCCCGTCGCCGGAACTATTTCCTGTCTGAATGGCAGAAGACACCCGGCTATTGCCGCGAGCGAGCCCGAGAGTAACCAGGAAAACAGCCTCGTCCTCTCGACGTTTACACCCATCACCTCAGCCAGGGCAGGATTTTCCATCGAAGCTCTCAGAGCCACTCCGAACTTCGTCTTGTACAGCAGGGTTGCGAGGAAGACGAGTAAGAGAGCGATAACGAGTGTGGAGACGAAAAAGATTCCCGGAACGTCCGGAACGGAGCTACTATCCAAGCCCAAACTTCCAAGGACGTCCCGGAGAGACACGTCGTATTGTGTGAAGATGAACTTCGTCGTCGCTTTGCCGGTGAAGCTTCTCAAAGCCTCGCTGTACGCGCCTATGGCTCCGAGAAGTATCAGGTCGAGGGCTAGGGTCGATATCATCAGTATTACTCCCGAGGCTCCCCTCCTCATGAGAGGTCTGAGCACGAAGACGTACACCGAAATTCCGAGCAACCCGCCGAAGATGGCTGCTACGGGAATTGAGTGGTAAGGGTGAACGCCGTAAAGGCGGAGGAGCGTGAGCGCGACGTAGCTTCCAAACACAGCAAAACTTCCCTGAGCGAAGTTGGGGACGGCTGTCGTGATGTAAGTGATCGTCAGTCCGAGGCTCAGGAGTGCGAGCAAGTTGGCGTAAACTATGGCACCGTCGACGAGACCCATACGAACTGAGCGGCGAGTTAAGATTTATAAAC
>JBEVCD010000001.1:32455-50979 GCA_040514265.1 Archaeoglobaceae archaeon
GCGGCGAGTTAAGATTTATAAACATTGGGTAATTTCAGTGTCTATGTATTGGAGAAAAATATCTACAATTCTGCTGGTAGCAGCAGCACTGATACTGGCTGGCTGCGCCCAGCAGCCGGAAGTCAAAAAACAGGAGATACCCATAGGAGTCCTCGTCGACCTCTCGGGTCCGCTGACGACGTTCGGCAACAACATAAAGAACGCGCTGACGGTTGCGGAGGAAGAAATCAACAAGTACTTCGAGGAGAAGGGGTTGCCTTACACCGTCAAGTTCTACTACGAGGACACGAGGGTCGATCCGAAGGTGGCACTTGAGAAGGTCCAAGCCCTCTACAGTAGAGGCGTGAAACTGATAGTCGGACCGATGGGGAGTGGAGAGGTCAAAAACATAAGGAGCTACGTTACGTCCAACAAGATAATCATAATCTCGCCGTCTTCGACCGTACTACCACAGCTTCTCGGAGTAACCAAGCCCGAGGAGAAGAAGTACATCTTCAGGTTTGTCGGAACCGACGACCTGCAGACAGACGCGATCGTCGCGGAGCTCAAGGACTACGGCATCAAAGCCGTGGTAATAACCTACATCGGCAACGCGTGGGGTAAGGGGCTTTACGAGACTATCAAGCCCAAACTCGAAGCCAACGGCATAGAAATAGTTAGCTACGTCGAGTATCCCGACCCTCCACCGGCTGACTTCCAGCCCTACATAGCACAGATCGAATCCTCGATCAGCGAGGCTCTGCAGAGCTACAATGCAAGCGAGGTCGCTGTAGTCGCTTTCAGCTACGAGGAGGTCGCGACGATGCTCGCGCAGATGAGCGACGATAGCGTAGCACTCAGCGTGATATGGTTCGGCTGCGACGGAACCGCTACGAGCAACAAGGTTATCGAGGAGGCTTGCGACAAGGCTTCCAAGATAAAGTTGCTCAGCACGATGTTCGAGTCCTACGGAGCTGGCTTGCAGAACCTGATAGAGAAGATGAAGGAGAAGGGCTACGGTGAAGAGCCGTACCAGTACGCGCTCAACGCATACGACGCTGCCTGGGTACTCGCTCTGGCGTACGTTGAGACGATCGATGAAGCTGGAAAGTACGACCCGGACGTGATGGTTGAGAAGATAAAAGAAGTTGCCGTGAAGTACAGCAAAGGTGAATACGGGGTGCAGCCGGTAAGCGGATACATAGAGCTCAACGAGTGGAACGACAGGGCAAGCGGAGACTACGCGATCTGGTACGTCACCTCAGCTTGCAACTGGGAAAAAGCCGGTGTCTGGAAGTTTGCCGAGAATAAAATAGAGTGGACTGTGAAGCCGCAGTAGCATGCTTAAAACCGAAAACCTTTCCAAATTTTTTGGTGGTGTCCGCGCGCTCGACGGTGTGAGTATTGAAGTCGAGAGAGGCACGATAACCCTCGTCATCGGACCAAACGGGAGCGGGAAGACGACGCTGATAAACACTATCTGCGGCTTCTACAGAGCCGACGGCGGCAGAGTCATATTCGAGGGAAGGGATATAACCAACAAGCAGCCGCACGAGATAGCGAGGCTCGGGATCACGAGGACGTTCCAGATACCACAGCCGCTGAAGAAGATGACCGTAATAGAGAACCTCCTGGTGGCTGAAGACTACGGAACCAAGATATTCGAAGCTTTAAGTGGCAAGTGGATGAAGAGGGAAGAGGAGGCAGTGGAGAAGGCGTTCAGAATCCTCGAATTTCTCAGGCTCGACCACCTATGGGATGCGGAGGCGCAGACGCTGAGCGGGGGACAGCTCAAGCTTCTGGAGCTTGCGAGGGCTCTGATGAGGGACTCTAAGCTGCTGATATGCGACGAGCCAATCGCCGGCGTCAACCCGGTGCTCGCCCACGAGATACTCGAAACGTTTACGAGGTTGAAGTCCAAGATGACTTTTCTGATCGTCGAACACAGACTGGACATAGTGCTTAAATACACTGATTACATCTACGTAATGGCTAACGGGAAGGTGATAGCGGAGGGTGGAGAGGAGGTAATCGAGGACCCGAGGGTCGTGGAGGTGTACATCGGTGCTGAAGGTTGAAAAGCTGAATGCCGGTTACGGGGAGCTTCACATACTGTTCGACGTGAACGCGAAGGTAGACGAGGGTAGCATAACGGTCGTTCTCGGACCTAACGGCTCTGGAAAGTCCACTCTGCTCAAGTCCGTCTTCGGGCTCGCTAACGTGTTCTCAGGCAGCGTTTTCCTAAACGGGACGAACATAACCTCTCTGCCCCCGCACGACAGGACCAAACTGGGGCTCGTTTACCTTCCACAAACTGACAACGTGTTCGCAAACCTCACCGTAAAGGAGAACCTCGAAATCGCAGCCTACACGCTGCAGAAGGACGAAGCCAAGGAGAGGATAGAGGTAGCGCTGAGCGCATTCCCGGAGCTTGAGAGGTTTTTGAAGAGGAAAGCCGGAACACTCAGCGGCGGGGAGAAGCAGATGCTCGCAATGGCTACCGCTCTCGTCAGGAAGGCGAGTGTCCTCATGCTCGACGAGCCGACTGCGCAGCTCTCTCCGAAGTTCGCGGACTACATACTAAAGAAGGTCGTGGAGCTCAGGGACGACCACAAGCTGACGATTCTGCTCGTCGAGCAGAATGCAAGGAAGGCGCTCGAAATCGGAGAGAAAGCCTACGTCCTCGTCAGCGGAAGGGTCGCCTTCGAAGGGAAAGCGGAAGAGTTGCTTGAGCACGAGAAATTCGAGAAGCTCTGCGTAGGCATCGTGGAATGAAAGTTTACGGCTACAACAGCGTCGCCGAAGCCTTGAAAGCCGGGAAGGTTAACAAGATATACGTCGCCGAGAACGCACCGCCGAAGTGTCTCAGACTGGTCGCCAAGGCGAGGGAAAAGGGCATACCTGTTTACAAGCTCTCAGAGCTACCTGAAAAGATCGCGGCGGACGTTTCTCCGATAAGCTACGCCGACCTCGAAGAGATAATCTCCAAAGCGCTCGAAGGCAGCTTTATTCTCGTCCTCGACAACGTGATGGACCAGCGAAACCTCGGCGCCTGCATAAGGACGGCTGAATTCTTCGGCGCAGCCGGCGTTTTGATCCCGAAGCGCAGAGCCGCGCAGGTTGAGGAGGGTGCGCTAAGAACATCCGCCGGCGCTGCGTTTCACGTGCCGATAGCTAGGGAGGAAAACCTCGCGTCTGCCCTGAAGAAGATCAAGAAGTTCGGGATTTTCGTCATCGCCCTCGATCTGGACGGGAGGGACATAGATGAGGTCGACATGTCCCCGCCCCTCGCCCTCGTCGTCGGAGGAGAGGATCGCGGAATATCGCACCCCGTGAAGAAGATGTGCGACGAAGTCGTGCGCATCCCAGGCTTCGGGAAGGTTGGCAGCCTGAACCTCGCGGTGGCAGCGGGGATAGCGATGTTCGAAGTTGCGAAGAAGATAAAAGCTGGCAGCGCTAAGGCGGCACATGAAGATCGAAAAGGTTGACATTATCAACCCGGAGCAGCGCTATCAGATAATCGTCGGACAGGCGAACTTCACGGTTTTTACTGTCGACGATCTCTTCAAATCTCTGCTGACAGCCGTGCCGGGGATAAAGGCTGCTGTTGCCATGAACGAAGCCGCTCCGAAGCTCGTGAGAGTTGTGGGTAACGACGAGGAACTGAAGAGGATTGCAGCAGAGAACGCTCTGAGAATAGCAGCCAGCCACGTCTTCGTCGTCGTAGTTGCGAACGCTTTCCCTATTAACGTCCTCAACACGATAAAGCTGCACCCGGCGGTCTGCAACGTTTTCGTAGCCTCCGCGAATCCCATTCAGATAATAGTAGCCGAAACTGAGCTCGGTAGGGCAGTGCTCGGAGCCGTAGACGGTCAGGCGGTTGAGAGAATCGAGACGGAGGAGGAGAAGAGACAGCGCAGGGAACTCTGCGAGAAACTCGGATACAAGGTCGAGTGAGTTCGGCTTGAAAGAATTTTTATTCTCCCGGCGACTTTTTTCATGGACGTTATAGAAGAACTTGAGAGGGTAGCCGCCAAAGACTTCGACCCGCAGAGCGGAAGGATGTTCGGGCACGTCTACAACGCCAAACTCGAAGACGTCCTGGAAATCGCCAGAAGAGCGTATCTGCTCTTCATGGACAAGACGATGCTCGACTTCACAGTCTATCCGAGCGTCCTTAAACTGGAAAGCGACCTCGTGAGTTTCGCCGCGAAGCTTCTAAACGGGAAACCGATCGGCTTCTTCACCTACGGGGGAACTGAGAGTGTAATGCTCGCGATGAAGGCTGCGAGGGATTACTACCTCGAAAGAAGGAGTGGAACGCCCGAGATAGTAATGCCCGTAACCGCCCACCCCTGCTTCGTCAAGGCGGCAGAGTTCTTGGGTATGAAAGTTGTAAAAACTGGGGTCGACGAGGAGTTCAGGGCAGACGTTGACGCTATGAACGAGGCGATTGGCGAAAGAACGGCTGCAGTCGTATGTTCGGCACCGAACTATCCGTTCGGATGCGTAGACGACGTGCGGGCTATAGCGGAGATAGCCAGGGGCTGGCTGCACGTCGACGCCTGCATGGGTGGGTTCATACTCCCGTTCCTACGCAAACTCGGCGAGAAAATTCCGGACTTTGACTTCAGCGTCGAGGGGGTGTATTCGATCTCCGCAGACTACCACAAGTTTGGATACGCTCCGCGCGGGGCTTCCGTGGTGCTTTACAGGAGCGAGGAGCTCAGGAAGTATCAGATATTTGTCAACGCCAGCTGGCCCGGGTATCCGATGGTGAACACCGCGCTGCTGTCTACGCGCTCAGCCGGAACGCTCGCCGCAGCTTGGGCTGTCGTGAGATACCTCGGAGAAAAGGGATACCTGCAGCTCGCAGCAAAGGTTCTGGAAGCCCGAGAGAAGATCGTAAAGGGGCTGCGAAAACTCGGTTTCGAGATACTCGGAAGGCCCGAGAGCTGCATAGTGACCTTCACATCCAGGGACATAAACGTCTTCGAGCTTGCGGATTTGATGGCTGAGAGAGGTTGGTACGTGCAGGTTCAGACGGGTTCGAAACACCTCGGCTTCCCGAAGTCAATACACCTCACAATCATCCCGTATCACGCGGAAGTGGCTGACGAATTCCTCGCAGACCTCGAAGAGTGCACCGAAAAGTGCGGAAAACCGCTCGAAATCGACGAGAACGAGGCTGCAAAGCTTCTGGCGAGGATAAGTCTGAGGGAGGGAGAGCTACCAGACCTAAAAATCGTCAACGAGCTGATCCACGTAATGCCGCCGGAGACCGTTGAGGAGACTATAAAGTTCTTCGTCAACTCCTACATCTTCAAGCCGAAAGAGTTCTAAAAGTTCCCTTCAGCTTTTTGTAGGCTTTAACGAACTCCGCGAACTTCCTCTCGTACTTCCCGGGGTTCTCCGGCTTGAAAACTGTATCCCTCTCGAACTTTTTAGCTGCGAGCTCGAACGTGTCCTTTCCGAGTGCAACCATGGCTATGGCTGCAGATCCCCTTATTCCAGCCTGCTGTGGGTCTTTCATCCTTACGATCGGTCTCGCCAGTACATCTGCGAGGATCTGGCACCACTCGTCGATCATCACGCCCCCTCCTATCGCGTTCAGCTCCCGCTGGACTCCGATCAACCTCTCGACGTATCCGAGAGCCCAGCGGATGTTGAGAGCTACCCCCTCGAGCACAGCTCTGACGAGCTCGTCCCCTCCAGAATCGAGGGAGATGTTGAGAAAAGCTCCCCTCACGTGCGGATCGTCTACTGGAGCCCTCTCGCCGAAGAGCCACGGCAAAAACAGCACCTTCGTTTCCTTCCTCGCCATCCGGGTGACTTCTTCGTAGTCCACGTTTAGAAGCTTCATCAGCCACTCCAGAGCTCCCCCAGCGACTTCCTGCTCTGCTACCAGAAGGTAAACTCCGTCGATCGCACTCATTATGCTTCCGATGTAGTGGAAGACGTCGACGATCCTTCGCTTAACGTGTGCCGCAACCCAGTCGCTCGTGCCTATGTAGACGTGAGCTTTCCCCTCCTCAACCGCACCGCTCCCCACGGCTGCTGCTGTCAAATCTCCGGCGCCAACGATCACGGGACACCTTAAGCCGAGTTCACCGCTCTCTACTCCTGCAACGGACGCGCAGCTTCTAATTTCTGGCAGCTTTTCCGCGTCGATCCCGAAGTCTTTGAGCAGCGAGCTGCACCACACAGCTCTTCCGTTTCTCGTGTCAGCCAGCCAGGTCAAGCTGGCTTCGTCGGGGCTGGTTACGAACTTACCGCAGGCTCTCGCTATCAGATAGCCCTTGACGTCGAGGAACTTGTAGGCTTTCCCATAAACTTCGGGCTCGTTTTCTCTCAGCCATATCATCTTCGAGAGCGGGTCCTTTCCCGTTTTGCTCGGCGCCCCGCCGGTGATGCGGAGAAACTTCAGGAGTTTGAAGGCGTTGTATCCGGAAATCTTCGGAAATCCTGTAAAGAGCTCTCTCGGAAAACCTGCAGCCCTTTCGTCCAGCCATATCATCGCGTTCCTCAGAGCGTTTCCCTCTCTGTCTACCGGAACGACTCCCGCCATGTGCGGCGAGAAGACGAGAGCCTCTACTCTCTCCGGACTCAGCTGCGACGCCAGATCCAGTATGTCTTCCCAAAGTTCCTCGACGTCAACTTCCGCTCTCTCGCGATCGTGCAGAACCTTCGCCCTCTTTGCCACGAACTCGACTGTCCTGTAGTTCTCCACCAGCGCGGCTTTTATCGTTGTGGTTCCAACGTCGAAAACCATTATCATTAAAAAACAGCTGCAAATTTCTTCATAACCCTTACGATAGGACTCAGCCGCTGAGCCCTCGACTCCGGGGCATCTTCGTTACGCAAGCCGTCTGAAGTGGCGGGAGGTACACTTAATTACCTCCACGTCGAATGCGGCTATGCTGAAAAAACTGCAGGTCGAGCTCACCACGAGGTGCAACCTCGAATGCTCGTACTGTCACCGCAGAAGCTTAAAAACAAATGATATAGCACCGGAAGTCTTCGAAAAGCTGAGCGGGTCGGCGAAGGAGTACGTCGTTTACGGATACGGGGAGCCGCTGCTGCATCCGCAGTTTTCGAGGCTCGTCGAGCGTCTGGATGGTAAGATCACAGTCAGCACGAACGGTATGGTTGAAGCCGACCTGAGCTTCGCCGACAGAGTCGGCGTATCACTCGACATCGACGACTACTACAGGAAGGGGTTTCAGAACGATAACGTCCTCAGGCTCTTCAGGCAGCTTGGCGAAAAGGCGGTGGCTCAGGTCGTGGTTACCAGGAGGAACTTCAGAGCCCTTCCGACCCTCTTTGAAAGAGTCGCCGAGCTGGGCTCCGGAATGCTCCTGACGAACGTCGTGGCTCCGAACGAGAGAATTTACGAAGACGTAGCTTACTTCGAAGGGAGCAGACCCAACGTCGAGAAGGCTACCGACCTCGACGACCGCATGCTTGTGAACGCAATCATCGACTGCTCGAAGGGCGGCGGAGAGGCACTCGAAGCTTACTACAGGTTGCTGAGGGATGTGTATTCGGAGGGCTACTCGATAAACCTGCTATCGATACTGGAAGAGAAGGAGAGAATAAGGCTGGCTACGGAAGCTGAAGGTGTAGTCGAAAGACTCAGAGAGGTGGCAGAAGAATACGGCGTAGAGCTGATCGAGGCGAGGTTCTTCGGAGACGCGAAAAGGAGGGAGTGCCCCTACAGGGGAGCGGTATTCGTAAGAGCTGACGGTGTGGTTTCGAGCTGCATGACCTTCGCCTACCGACACCGGGAGTTCGTAAACGGTCACGAGAAGGTCGTCGATAGCTTCGTCGTCGGAGACCTCAGATCGGAGGACGTGGACGATGCAATCGAGAGAATTCAAGACTTCGAGCGGATGAGGGAGAACATGGAGAACTTCCCGTGGTGCGCCGACTGTCCTTACGTTAGGGGCTGCTGGTACGCTGGGAGAAGTGCGGACTGCTACGCGAACGAGCCGTCCTGCAGCGAGTGCCTCTACAGCAGCGGGATAGCGAGGTGCCTGCTGTAAAAAATTAGGGAATTTCGAGTTCCTTCAGCTTCTCCTCCGTCGGAACCCCGTTTACCCAGCCGCGGAGTCTGTAGTACTCCTCTTTCATCCTCTCGAATTCCTTCGGATCGACGACCTGTCCCTTCATCGGTCCGGACGGCAGCGGCTCATCGAAAAGTCTTCTCGGCAGGGTATCGTCCTTTCCGTCGAAGCCGTACTTGTTCAGTATCAGCCTTTCGAGGTTGTAGATCCTCTCTCCGATCTTCATAAGCTCCTCTCCGCTCATCTCCCAGCCCGTTACCTTCGACAGCAGAACCGCGTAATCTTCGACACCGAGCGCGAACGTCGTGAAGAGACAGTTCACAGCTGAGTTGACGACGCACGCGAAGTCTTGGAAGGTCTTCACCCAAGCAGCTTTGTCGTAGCTCAGCGGGTCTATCTTCTCCGGTAATCCCACGATTTCTGCGGAGACCGTGTATCCGCTCACGTGGCAGCCACCTCTGTTTGCGGTCGCGTAGTTGAGACCTATCCCCTTTATAGCTCTCGGGTCGTATGCGGGCATTTCCAAGCCCTTCACACTCATCGAAAGCTCCGGAGCGCCGAAGATTTCAGCCAGCCTCCTGCTCCCGAGCGCGAGGTATTTCCCGATCCCAACCTTGTAGGCAGTTCGCCAGACTGCATCAACCACGGCGGCTTCGTTTCCGAACGACAGGTCGAGCCCCTGCAGGTCCTCGTCCCTGATGTAGCCCTTCTCGTAAAGCTCCATCGCGCAGGCGATCGTCGAGCCCATCGATATCGTGTCGATGCCGAGTTCGTCGCAGAGGTGGTTGGCTTTTATCGTCGCCTCCAGATTAATTGCAGCCGTATCGTTGGCGAGAGCCCAGATCGACTCGTATTCGGGTCCTTCGGTGTTGAGGACTTTGAAGGGTCCCTCCCTTACTTCCGTAGCCCTCCCGCACCCTATGCTGCATCCCCAGCACGCAACCCTCTTTCTCAGATACTTCGCTTCGAGTGTCTCCCCGCTTATCTCGTCGGCTCTCTCGTTGTAAGCCTCCTGCCAGTTCTTGAACGGCAGCCCGCCCGAGCTGTTGATGACGTTGACGAGCACCGCCGTTCCGTACTTCGGCAGCCCCTCGCCGGTTACGGGGTTCTGCTTTATCTTTTCAAGAGCCCGCTTCGAAGCTTCTCTGAACTCCTCAGGCTTCGCGACCTCCGGTCTCTTATCACCCCCCGCGACGATAGCCTTCAGCTTCTTGCTCCCCATCACCGCTCCAACTCCCGTTCTGCCTGCAGCCCTGTGCTCTTCGTTTATTATGCACGCTATGTGGACGAGGTTCTCGCCGGCTGGACCGATGCAGGCTACGCTGCAGTCTCTGCCGACCCTTCTGCTGAGAGTTCGCGTAGTATCGAAGGTGTTCAGACCCCAGATGTCCCCTGCACTTTTGATCTCAGCTGTTCCATCCACGATTTCTAGGTAAACGGGCTCGTCGCTCTTACCCTCGACGACGACCATGTCGAATCCCGCGAACTTCAGATACGGTCCGAACTTTCCGCCGCTGTTGGCTGAAGCTATCCCACCGGTCAGCGGGCTTTTCAGCGCCATCACGTGATACCTTCCAGACTCCGGAAAGCCCGCGACACCGGTTGCGGGTCCGGTTGCAAAGATCAGAACGTTTTCCTCGCCGAACGGGTTGATGTCTCTGGGGGCGATCCCGAGCCTCTCGTATTCGACGAGGTAATCGTACAGGAGCCTTACGGCGTATCCCTTACCGCCGAGGTATTTTTTCGCGATCTCCTCGTCGATAGGTAGCTCCTTAATACTGCCCTCGCTCAGGTTTACCTTCAAAAACCTTCCCATGTATCCCGACATGCTACCACCAAAAAACTTCTTAATTTACAATAATAAAAATGTTTTGTAGGCAAGAACCCGCCAACCTAAGACAGTCGGAACAGATTCTCCTGACAGATTTTTGGCAGAGCGGAATGGCGCTCGTATTCCAATCCAAGACTCTCCAAAGCCCGGATCAGCCAGGAAGCTTTATCCACGATGAATTTAGGCTCGTTTTCGCAGTATTCCAGTACTTCCTTGATAAAGGACCTTGCAGTCAGATAATTTCATCAGAATCAGCTCGTTTCTCTCAACTAGTGGCAAAGACGTAATAGCGCTTTTTTCTTGCCTTGACAACAGTCTCATCTACAAGGTTTCTTGGCTTTTTCTCTGTTTTTTCTCAAAACTTTTTAATCCAGCGAGAACTTTGATTTCAGGGTTCCTCTCGAAGATCTTAAGCTTATTCATAACTGTTACAGATCCACCGAGTGGCTCAAAAAAATTTATAAATTTATCGTGTTAGTTCTGGGTATGTACAGGATCGTTCCTTTGAAGCAGGCTGAGATAAGCGTCCCCCTCGGAGTCGTGCAGATGCTCGGAGACATGCGACTCATGGCGACCGGTCCGGTTTACGTGTGGTTGGTGGAGGGAGAGGAAAAGATTGTCGTCGATGCCGGAGTTGAGGAGCCGAAGAACGGGCTCGTTCACGGCTTTCCGGCAAGCGGCGGTGGGGAAAAGGGCTTGAGAGATGCACTGAGTAAAGCCGGTTTAAAGCCGGAGGAAGTCGAGAAGCTCGTCATAACCCACCTGCACTTCGACCACGTAGCCAACGCAACGCTGTTCCACAATGCGAAGATATATGTGCAAAAGAGGGAGTGGGAATCAGCTCTCAACCCGCCGATGCATTACAGAGGTATTTACGATGAGGAGCTTATCCTGCCGCTCGAGGAGATGGATCTCTGCCTCGTGGACGGCGATGTCGAAATAGCGGACGGCGTAAAACTCGTTCTGCTGCCAGGACACACGAAGGGTCTTCAGGGCGTGTGCGTTAAGACGGCGAAGGGTGACTACCTCATAGCGGGAGATCACTTTTACACGTACTTCAACTTCTTCCCGCCGAAGCAACCAATCGAGCTAACGGATTCCGAAGGTAAAAAAGTGCAGATTCCCGCCGCAACTACGCCTTTCGTCCCGCCCGGGCTTCACGTGGACCTTTCCGAGTGGTACGAGAGTTGCTTCAAAGCTCTGAGGTTCGTGAAGAAACAGAACGTGCTGCCGGGTCACGACCCGTCGCTCGAAGGTAGGAGCTTTCCGTGATTTTTTCATTTTAGACAGCGTTCGTAAAATGCGATGCTTAAAAATAAACAAGAAGGTAAACCGCAATTTAACATCGATGTCGACCCCCACCCCCTTCGTTTCATGTGGAACATGTAAATACGACGCTTCCGCTGAAGTTGCCTAGCAAAAAGATAGCTGATAAATTAAATCCAGCTTTTAAATGAAGAAGTCCTCCGATCTGCGAAAATCTAAGTGCACAGGTTTTTTCGTATTCCACGCGATACACAGGAAAAAGCTTATAAAGGACTTCAAACCCCGTTTTTATAATAATGTCGGACAGAGACTTTATTATCGAGAGACTCGAAAGGAAGCTGGCTGAAAAGGAGAAGGAAGTTCAGGAGCTGAGAAAGATGGTCGAAGGTAGGAGTTCGAGAATCGACGTCGAGGCTACCGTTAACGAACTTAAAAAAGCCGTTGAGAGCATAATAAGCGAAATAGCCTACATAAAAAGCGAGATAAAGGAGATCAGAAGTCTGATAGGAGCGAAGGAAGCCCCCAGAAATCCGAAGGGAAAGAGGGTTGAGAGGGAATACGAGAGGGAAGAGGAAAGCGAGGACGAGGTAGCCGAGGAAGTCGAGGATGCTTGCGAGGATATAATAGTCTGCGACTGAGATGCACATCGAGAAGATCGTTCTCAGAAACTTCAAATCCTTCGGGAAAAAATGTGAGGTCCCTCTCTACAGGGGATTCACAGTCATCACCGGCCCAAACGGGAGCGGAAAGTCCAACATCCTTGACTCCGTGCTGTTCTGCTTGGGACTGAACACTTCCACAAAGCAGCTCAGGGCAGACAGGCTGACTGACCTCATCCACAACGGCAGAAACGAGGCTGAGGTCACGATTGTCTTCGCCGATAACGGCAGAAAGTTCGAGGTTACGAGGAGAGTCAGGATGACCGAGAAGGGTTACTACAGCTACTACTACCTCAACGGAAAACCTGTAAACCTCTCAGAGATCCACGAATTCCTGGAACACCACGGGATTTACGATGACGCTTACAACATCGTGATGCAGGGGGATGTTACGAGAATAGTCGAGATGTCTCCGCTGCAGAGGAGGAAGATAATCGACGATATCGCCGGCATTTCGGAGTTCGACGAGAAGAAGGGGAAAGCTCTGGAGGAGCTCGAAAGGGTCAGGGAAGATCTGGAAAAACTCGACGCCGTAATAAGGGAAGTCGAAAACCAACTCGAAGTTCTGCGCAGAGATAGGGAAGAGGCTCTGAGATACAAGGAACTGCTTGAGAGAAGGAGAAAACTCGAAGAGCTTTTGAGAGCTCACGAATACGCGAAGCTCTTAAAAGAGAGGAAAAGAATCGAGAGAGAGTTGGAAAGACTGGAGGCTGCGAAGGACGAAGTGAGCGGAAAGCTTCCGAAGATCGTTTCAGCGATAAACGACGTGACGGCAGAACTCGAAGAGCTAACGTCGAAGATCTCAAGCTTGGGAGACGAGAGGGTAGCGGAGCTAAACGCGAGAATTTTAGAGATCTCCGGTCAGATCGAGAGCTTGGCGAGGTCAAGAAAAATTTACGAAGAGACGATAAAAAAGAGGGAAGGTGAACTCGTCGACGTCCTTGCAGATGTTTCGAGACTAAAGGAGGAGCTCAACGCAGTAGAGAAGGAAATAGAGGATTTCGCGCTGAAGAGAGTTCAGATAAGCTCCATACTCAGAGAAGTCGAGGAAAAGCTGTCCGTGAAAGAGAAGGAGCTTGAAGAACTCGACAGGGAAAGTAGGAGCCTTAGAGAGGAGCTGATGAAGAAAAAGGAAGAGATCGAGAAACTCAAGTCGGAGAAAGTCGAGGTCTTGAGGGAGAAGGACAGAACGATTGAAGTTCTGAGAATGCTCGAAATCGAGATCGAGAACATAAAAGCTGAAATCGAAAACTGCGAAAGGGCGAGGGGAGAGATCGAGGATAGAATTTCGAGACTTGAGAAGGACAGAAAGAATGTAGAGGAGAGTCTGAAGGAAGTTCAGACGAATTTGAATTCAGCCGACAGGATGCTTTTCTCGATAAGGTCGGAACTCGCCGATGTGGAGGAGGAGCTGAAGAGCTGTGAGATAGAGCTTACGAAGGTGAGGGCAAAACTCTCCACCGTACAGTCGTTTTCGAGAGCCGTCGAAGCTATTTTAGAGGCCAAGAGGCGGCGGGAACTGGCGGGAATTTTCGGAACCGTAGCCCAGCTCGGAGAGGTAGCTGAAGAATACGTGGCTGCGATAGAAGCTGCAGCCGGTAACGCCCTACAGTTCGTGGTCGTCGAAAACGAGGATGACGCAGTCGAAGCGATAAGGTATCTCAAAGCAAGTTCTGCCGGCAGGGCTACGTTCCTCCCGCTCAACAGGATCAAGAAGTTCAAGCTCAAGCTCGACAAGTCCATTACGAAGGAGGAGGGAGTAATAGACTACGCCGTAAACCTCGTAAGCTGCGACAGGATGTTCAGACCGGTCTTTGAGTTTATCCTCCGCGACACCGTGGTCGTCGACAGCATAGAGACTGCTAGAAGGCTTATGGATAGAGGTCTGAGACTCGTAACACTCGACGGTGACATCGTTGAGAAGAGTGGGCTCATGACTGGAGGGAGCATCGAAAAGAAGGGAATGCTAATTTCTAAGGAGCTGCTCGACAGAGAGAGGAAACTCTCCAACAGAGTCGTGGAGCTGCAGAAGAGGAAAGAGGAACTCTTCAGAGAGCTTAACAAGTACGAAGCCCTGCGCAGAGACTACGCTTCCCGGATTGAGGACCTCAAGGAGTCTCTGCTCTCGATCGAGAAGCAGAGCGAGGTTGCGAGGGAGAAACTCGCTGACCTGGTTTCGAGGGTCAGGGATCTCGAAAAAAAACTCTCACAGAAGGAAGTCGAAAGGAGGGAGAGAGTAAAGGTTCTGAACCTGATCGAAGCGAAGCTGGAAGAATTAGAAGTCAGAATCTCGAAAGTCGAGGAGGAAATAAGAGAGGTTGAGAAGGTTCTGGGGAAGAACAGGCTCAGCAGGGTATTGGAAGAAATAGAGAATCTTCGTGCGGAGAGGAGCAAGCAGAGGGAAATCCTCGTGGGCGTGGAGAAGAAACTCGAAGCCCTCGAATTCAAGAGGGAGGAATTCTCCAAGCTTATAGCGGAGAGGGAGAAAAAAGCTTCGGAGTTGAAGGAGGAGATAGAGGCTCTCAGAAGGGCTATAGAGGAGGGGGATATACAGATTGAGCGGCTGAAGTCGGAGCTGAAGACTCTGAAGGATGAAGAGAACAGCTTGATGTCGGAGCTTTATGAGCTCAGAAGGAAGCGGGACGAGCTAATTTCGGAACTCAGGAAACTCGAAGACGAAAAGAGGAAGTGCGAATACGAGCTGGAGAAACTTCAGGACAGAATTTCCGCGCAGAGAGACAAGCTCGAAGCACTTGAGGGTGAAATTTCCAAGTTCGGCGAGGTGGAGCTTCCGGAGGAGCTTCCGGATGCTGAAGCTGTCAAGAGAGAGCATGCGAAAGTTCTGAGAGAGCTCGAAGGATTCGGCGACGTAAATCTTAAAGCGATTCAGGAATACGAGGAAGTTCGCAATCGCAGGGACGAGCTGATAGCGAAGAGAAACACACTCGAAAATGAGAGGAACGAGATTCTGAAGAGAATAGAGGAGTACGAGGTTAAAAAGAGGGAGGTCTTCTTCGAGGTCTTCTCGAAGATCAGGCAGAACTTCATCGAGGTCGTGAGGGAACTGACGAACGGCGAGGGAGACATGTACCTCGACTCCGACGACCCGTTCAGCAGCGGGCTGCACATAAAGGTAAAACCGAACAACAAGCCCGTTCAGAAACTCGAATCCATGAGCGGCGGGGAAAAGAGCCTAGTAGCCCTAGCTCTGATATTCGCGATTCAGATGTTCAAACCCGCTCCCTTTTACATATTCGACGAAGTCGACATGTTCCTCGACGGTGTGAACGTTAGTAGAGTCGCTAAGATGATAAAGAAGAGGTCGAGGGACGCGCAGTTCATCGTGATCTCGCTGCGCCGACCCATGCTCGAAAACGCGGACGCGATAGTGGGCGTGACGATGGGGAGGGATAACTCATCGACGGTTACGGGGATAAGGTTGAAGGTTTAGAGGATCCGATCGAGATCCTAGTAGACCTCGCAAAAAGGGGGGAGATAGACCCCTGGGAGATAGACATAGTCGATGTCACCGACCGCTTCTTGAGAAGGATAGAGGAGGCTAGAAAACTCGACCTCCGGATTTCCGGGAGGGTTCTGCTTTACGCCGCAATCTTGGTGAGGATGAAGGCTGAAGCCATACTCTCCTCTCTCTTCGAAGAGGAAGAGGAGGAGTTCGTAGCCGACAGTGTCGGTGACTTCGACTTAGAAGTCGAAGAAGAGGAAATCGAGGTTCCGGAGCTGAGGATCGTCAGAAGGAGGGTCAGGAAGGTAACCACGCTCAGGGATCTGATAGAGGAGCTCAGAAGAGCTGAGGAAATCGAGGTTCGCAGGAGGAAGAGGAGAGTTACGCGTGTAATCGACGAACCGCTCCGCTATCCGCACAGGGAGAACATGGAGGAGACGATATTGAGAGTTGAGAGGGAACTAATGGAACTCCTTAGGACGAGGGAGATGGTCACCCTGTCGGAATTAGCCGGGAAGGACGTTTCGAAGCTCGTGGACTACTACGTGTCGGTTCTGCATCTCGTCTTCAGGAGGAAGGTGGACATCAGGCAGGAGAAGATGTACGAGAGCGATATAGAAATATTCCTGCCCGATACAGCATCCTGATATGAACGTGAAGCTTGCGGTGGAAGCGATCCTCTTCACGTCTCCCGATCCGCTTTCGGCGAAGGAGATAGCCAAAATCCTCGGTGAAAGTGAGGAAAAAATCCTTAAAGCCGTCGAGGAGCTCGTGAATGACTATCTTTCAAGGGAGACGGCGCTGGAAGTCATAAAACTTGGAGAGAAGTACCTGATGCGGGTGAAGCCCGAGTACGCGGCGTATGTGGAAAAACTGTCGGAGAAGGATCTGGATCGTGGAACCCTTCGCACCTTAGCCGTTATAGCGGTGAAGCAACCCATAACCCTTTCGAGGCTTGCGAAGATAAGGGGAAATAAGTGCTACGAGCACGTAAGGAAGCTCAAAGAGCTCGGGTTCGTGAGGGCTGAGAAGAGGGGAAGGTCCACGATACTGACGACGACGAAGGAGTTCGCATCGTACTTCGGGATCGAGACATCCGATCCGAGAGAGATAAGGGAGCTGATAATGAAGCGCTACGCATCGGAGGATTAGTCCACTCCGATTTCGTATTAAATTCCTAGGAGAAGTTTTCAAAACTCTAAGAAGGTAGGAGCTATGCATCCACAAGTTCCACATGAAACGAAGGGGGTGAGGGTATATATACTGCGAACATGCTTAGTGTGTGAAGCGCGCAGCCATCGCTGTGCTGCTCATCGCAGCCGCTTTACGCTTCTACGACCTCGGAAAACCCCCGTTGTTTTTCGACGAGAGCATACACTCCGTTTTCGCCAACGCTGTTCTCAAAGGAAGTTACAAGTACGACCCGGCCTATCATGGTCCCCTTTTATTCTATACAGTGGCTCCAGTGCTAGCTCTGCTCGGCGAGAACGAGTTCACCCTCCGCCTGGTTCCGGCTACGCTCGGAGTGGCTTTCGTCGCCTCGTTACTTCTCTACAGGCGGTACATCGGAAACAAGGCAGCTGTGGCGGCTCTCTTCGTAGCCCTCTCTCCGGTAATAGTTAACTACTCACGATTTTACCGCGGAGACGTTTACCAGCTCCTCTTCACGTCGCTGGCTGTTTACTTCATCCTCCGCTACCTCGAAGCGAACAGGAACTGGAGGGAACTTAAGGTCGATAGGTCTACGCTTCACCTCACAGCCTCGGCGATCTTCTTAGCCCTCTTCGCCGCCACGAAGGAGACCTTCTACGTCTTCGCCGCTCTTCTTGCTATCTACCTGGTCATCGACGCGCATCGCTTCAGAATTTCCGACCTGCTGATCTCGCTCGCCGCCTTCTCACTCGTTTACCTCACTTTCTACACGAACTTCTGGACGCACACAGAACCGCTCACGAATTTCAGTCAGTTTCCAGCCGTCAGGGCTATTGAATACTGGAAGTATCAGCACGAGATAGCCAGAATAGCAGGTCCGGCTTACTATCACCTCGAAATCCTCGTCCTCTATGACCTGCCGGCTCTGTTGCTTGCAGCCGTAGCTATTAAGAGGTGGTCTCTGGGCGAGAAAGACGACTTCACTTCTATGTTCGTATTCCTCTTCTTCGCGAACCTCCTCTTCTACTCCTACATGCAGGAGAAAGTTCCCTGGCTGGCAGTCCACATCGAGTTCCCGATGTTCGTGCTGGCTGCGAAGGTTGCCGATGGAAAGAAGGCAGCTATTACCGCACTCTTCCTGCTCTACGGCTGCGTAGCTCTGAACATCGTGAATCCCGTAAACCCCGCCGAGCCGGCTCTTTACATGCCGACACAGTACGACGTCAGGGAAATCACGAAGAACTTCGACGAGGGAAGTAAGATCTACGTTTTCACAACCGTCGGAGAGTACTGGCCCTTGGCTTGGTACCTCAGGGGCTACACGGTTTACTACTACACTTCCGGAGTTGAAGGGGTGGGATACAGCTCCGCAGACGTTATAATAGCAAACGAAACAAATGCTGCGAAGATAAAACTGGACTGGCAGCGCGAAACGATGGTCGTCAGGTGTTGGAGCTTCTGGACTCAGCCCGAAATCTCGAAAATTCCAGAATTCCTAGCTCTACGCAGACCCTTTGCCGAGGTGTACTGCATGAACTTCACAGTCTTTTTCAGGACGCGTTAAGGTGAAGGTCGCATTCGGCAGTGTATTTTCGCATTCAGTTCGATCGGGTTTCAAACGGTCGGACTGATCTACGCAACCGCAACAAACGCCGGCTTCATAACTTCAACTTAGCCGGCGTTTTTTATACCCTCGCGGGCTTCTACTTCCTTTCGCTGATCCTCGCCTGCGCCTTCTTCTTCGCTCTCGAAATCGCGAGACATGTCTCCAAATAAAATATAGTCCATTCTACCAACTCCTGCACCATTCCAACGCATTCACCAAACTTCTCAAGTCAATTCCTTACGTTCATGCTTTCTCTCCTTCATAAGCCTTTCCGCTATGTTTTTAGCATTTCTCACAACTTCATCAATTGGATTCAGATCTGGGGAATAAGGAGGGAGGCAGATAAACCAAAACCATGCCCTGCTCTTCAGATTTAGCTTTATGGATTTTAGCGTTGTCGACGATCATAACTATCCTCTTTTCGAGCGGTGAAGTATTGCTTATTATTGCTACATCATTCCTTAAGCTCATGAATCTAAGGTTTTCCTCTTCCTTGTCGTCT
>JBEVCD010000002.1:0-15926 GCA_040514265.1 Archaeoglobaceae archaeon
AGGAGCTGCCGAAGTCGATGGTCGGAAAGGTTCTGAGGAGGGTGCTGAGGGAGGAAGCGAGGAGGGGCAGTTGAATTTTTAATCTGCAGAACAACACCACTCGATGCTCGAAAGGAAGGTAAAGAACTTCATAAACATCGACCCGCTGCAGACGGGTGGAAAGCTGACTGAAGATGCGAGAAAAGCCTTGATCGAGTGGGGAGACGGCTACAGCGTCTGCGACTACTGCACGGGGAGGCTGGACGAAATAAAGACTCCTCCTATTTACAAGCTCGTCCACGAAGATTTGCCGGCTTTCCTCGACTGCGACGTCGTAAGACTCACCACCGGAGCTAGAGAAGCGAAGTTCGCCGTGATGCACGCCCTCGCGAAGAAGGACGGCTGGGTAGTCCTCGACGCCAACGCCCACTATTCGAGCTACTTGGCAGCGGAAAGGGCTCACCTCAACATCGCCGAAGTTCCCAAGACGGAATACCCGGACTACAAAATAGAGGCTGAGAGGTACGCGGAGGTAATAGAGGATACGAGGAGGAAGGGGGAGGTAGTCCTGGCTCTCGTAACCTACCCGGACGGCAACTACGGCAACCTCCCGGACGTGAAGAGGATAGCGAGAATTTGCGAGGACTACGATGTGCCCCTACTCGTAAACGCGGCGTACGCGATAGGGAGGATGCCGGTGAGTCTGAGGAAGATAGGCGCGGACTTCATAGTGGGCAGCGGGCACAAGAGCATGGCGGCAAGCGGACCTATAGGCGTCCTCGGCATGAGGGAAGAGTGGGAGAGCGTAGTCCTGAGGAAATCGGAGAGATTCAGGAACAAGGAGGTCGAGCTCCTCGGCTGCACAGCCAGAGGAGCTGGTGTCGTGACGCTCATAGCATCCTTCCCCCACGTGGTTGAGAGGGTGAAGAGGTGGGACGAGGAAGTCGAGAAGGCGAGATACTTCGCCGAGAGGATGGAGAGACTCGGCATACTTCAGCTCGGCGACAAGCCGCACAACCACGACCTCATGTTCTTCCACGCGGAGCCGCTCTACGAGATATCGAAAAGGGCGAAAGGTGGAAGGTTTTTCCTCTACAGAGAGCTCACGAAGAGGAGGATCCACGGGATAAAGCCGGGGCTCACGAGGTTCTTCAAGCTCTCAACCTACGGGCTGAGCTGGGAGGAGGTGGACTACGTGGCGGGGGCTTTCGAGGAAATACTCGATCAATACAAAAGTTTAATAAGCTGAGCAGAAACACGATCCATGGATTCTCGCGGATTCACGCCGGTTTTCGCGACGATAGTTCTGGTAATAATAACCGTTACAGCCGCAGTTCTTCTTCTCGCCGCAGTTCCGAAGAGGCTAGAGTCACCTCCCATAACCGCCGCTCTTAAGGAGAGCTTCGACGGCGAGAACCTTACGATAAGACACGCCGGCGGCGACAGGATAAGATTTTACGAGCTCGAAATAAAGGTTTACCCGCCTGGAACGGTTTGCAGTTACAGCGGTAGCTGGAGCTGTGACTTCGTCTCAACTTCGAGCGAGGACGAGTTCTGGGATGCCGGGGAGGTTTTGAAGATCAGAGTCAGCGAAGGGAGGGTAGTCCTCGTCCACGTTCCGACGCAGACGGTAATAGCGACGTATGATGTTGGCTAAGGTGAACTTAAGCTCCCGCTCAGCGAAGCTATCGGAGCTTCCGGGATATCTTGAGAAATCTCTGATCGGCGGGAAGGGTGTTGCGACGAAACTGCTGCTCGAAATCCCGCCCAAAATCGACCCCTTCCATCCGGAAAACGCCGTAATATTCGCGATAGGTCCGCTTAACGGTCTGACGCTTCCCGGGGCTTCCCGAATGACGGCGGTGTTCAAATCCCCTCTTACCTTTGGCTACGGTGAATCACAGTGCGGAGGCTTCGTTGCGCACGAAATGGCGAAGAGCGGCGTTCACTTTCTGCATATTACAGGCAAAGCTGAGAAGCCTGTGTACATCGTCGTCGAAGACGGAAGTGTCGAAATCAAGGACGCATCGCACCTCTGGGGGAAGGACTGCTACGAGACCGAGGAGATTCTTAGGAAGGACGAGGGTGGAGAGGTTCTGTGCATAGGGCAAGCTGGCGAGAACCTCGTCCGCTTCGCATGCATAACGCACCGCAGAGGTAGGCAGTTCGGGAGGTGCGGAGCCGGAGCTGTCATGGGCAGCAAGAAGCTAAAGGCTATCGTGATCAAGGGTAGCGGAGAGATCGAAGTCGCCGATCCGGAGGCTCTCGCGGAGTTTAGAAGCTGGATACTCGAAAACGTTGTTCCGAAGCTTGAGAGCATGAGGAAATACGGAACAGTTGCTATGTCCGCTTTGACCAACGAGGCGGGCGTTTTGCCGACGAAATACTGGCAGCTCGGGAGCTTTGAAAAGTACGAGGATATAAGCTACGAGAAGCTCAGCGAGTACGTCGTAAAGAATGTCACCTGCTACGGCTGCGTCGTTGCGTGCGGGAAGCTCCGCAGAGCCGGCAACGTCGAAGTTGAAGGTCCGGAGTACGAAACGCTCTTCGCACTCGGCTCCCTCTGCTACGTAAGCGACCCCGTAGCTGTAATGAGAGCCAACGACCTCTGCGACCGTTACGGGATGGACACGATAAGCGCAGGAAACGTCGTAGCCTTCTACATGGCTTGCAGCGAGAGGGGGGAGGTTGAGGAGAAGATAAACTTCGGCGACGCGGAAGCTGTGCTTGAGCTCCTGAGGAAGATTGCATTTCGCGAAGGAGTTGGCGATGTTCTGGCTGAGGGCGTTAGAATTGCAGCCCAAAAGCTAAACGGAAGCGTCGAGCCGATCCACGTCAGGGGGCTCGAACTTCCCGGCTACGATCCCCGCGGGCTCTACGGTATGGCACTGGCGTACGTAACATCGCAGCGTGGAGCGTGCCACATGAGGAGCTGCGCCTACAGACCGAACTTGTCCGGAGCCGTCGACAGACTTTCGCCCAGCGGTCAGGCTGAACTCGTTAAGGAATTAGAGGACCTCTACTGCGTCGTGGACTCCCTCGTGTTCTGCCGCTTCCTGTGCCTTCCGCAGATAGGCATAGGCTGGGAGGACGTTGCGAAGTTGTTGAGGATCGTCGGGTTGAACTACGACGTCGGACAGCTGAGGAGAATAGGGGAGAGCATCTGGAGGCTGAGTTACGAGTTCAACAGGCGGGAGGGAGTGGACTTCGAAGTTCCGAAGTTCTACTACGATTTCAACTTGGCGGAGCCGCTCCGCTCGATGCTCGAAGATTACCTCACGCTCCGGCGGTTATGAACGACAGGGAGATGGAGCTCAGAGAGCACCTGGCGGAACTCAGGGCTAGGCTGATAAGAGTCGTGATAGCCACCATAGCCGTCTACGTGGTTCTCTTCTTCTACGCGCGTGATGTGGTCGAGTTCCTCTGGGCTTTCGAGGTTTCGCCCTACATCTTCTCCCCAATCGAGTTTCTGATACTCCAGCTGAGTCTCACGCTCATAGTATCTATGATCATCGTTTACCCGTACGCGATGTACGAGCTATACGCCTTCGCGAAGCCGGGGCTTTACGAGGGAGAGAGGAAGTTCCTCAAAACTGTCCTCGTTTCGAGCTACGTCCTCTTCCTCTTCGGTTTCCTGACCTCGGCTAAGTTCATAGTCCCAACTCTCGTGAAGCTGTCCGGTTCCTACGAATTCTACCCGTCCGCGGCGGAGACGATGGATATCGTGATCAAGATCAGCGTCGCGATGGGCTTCTTCACCCAGATACCCCTCGTGATGCTGCTCGCTACGCGCTTCAAGATAACTAGCTATGAAACTCTGAGAAATCTGCGAATACTCGTCTACATCGCTGCGATCACGTTCTTCGCTAACTCCTCATCTTTATCGATCCTCGCAACCCTCGCGGCGACGGTAACCTTTATAGCGATGTACGAGTTCGGTCTGGTGGTGCTGAGGTTCGGACATGCGCATCGTCATAGCCGGAGCCGGTGAGGTGGGGTACAAGCTCGCCGAAACTTTGGCTGCGAAGCACGAGGTTTACGTGATAGAGTCGAACGAGGAGAGATTTCAGCAAGTTTCGCTGCTCGACGTTGTTGCTATAAAAGGAAACGCCGCAAACATAAGGAACCTCAGGAGCGCGGAAGTTCAGAGAGCAGACGTTTTCCTTGCGGTCACCGGAGATGATGAGGTGAACTTACTGTCAGCTCTCGCCGCGAAGAGGCTGGGGGCGAAGACGGTTATAGCGAGGGTCGAAAATCCCGAGTACGTGGACAGACCGATCGTCAGAGATCACCCTCTGGGCTACGACATTCTGATATGCCCCCAGCTCGCACTGGCGCACGAGGCAGCGAGAATAGTGGGCATTCCCGGAGCCGTCGACATCGTGACCTTCAGCAACGGAAAGGTGGAGATGCTCGAACTGATCGTCATGGAAGGCTCGAAAGCCGATGGAAGAACCGTGAGAGAACTCGAACTGCCGAAAAACGTTGTGATAACGACTGTCTACAGAAACGGCGAAGTTCTGATACCGAGGGGCGACACCGTGCTGAAAGCCGGGGACAGGGTCGCGATCGTCGGGAGGAGCAGCGAGATAGAGGGGCTAGCTCCTCTCTTCGGCACGGCAGTTGTTAAGAAGGTCTCGATATTCGGTGCGGGCACGATAGGCAGCTACGTCGCGAAGATACTCAGCAGGGGTGCGATGAGGGTGAAGGTAATAGACAGCAGCCTCGAAAGGTGCCAGGCTTTAAGTGAGGAGCTGAGCGGGGTTAAGATAGTCAGGGGGGACGGAACGGACATAGAACTACTCAGAGAGGAGAACGTGGGGGACAGCGATGCAGTCGTTGCAACGACTGAGAGCGACGAGAAGAACCTGCTGATCTGTCTGCTCGCGAAGAACCTGGGGGCTAAGAAGACTATCGCGAAGGTCGAGAGAGGAGATTACGTCCGGATATTCGAAGCTGTCGGCGTCGACGTTGCGCTGAATCCGAGAGCTGTGACTTACAACGAGGTAATGCGGTTCCTGAGGAGGATGAGGGTCGAAACGGTTGCAGACATCGAAGGAGCAGCCGCTCTTGAAATAGTCGTCAGAAACAGAGAGGTGGCGGGTAAGAAGCTCAGAGAGCTGCCGCTGCCGGATAGGGCTATAGTTGGCGCGATCATAAGGGGTGAGGACTGCCTGATACCGAGGGGCGACACGGAAGTTGAGCTGGGCGACAGCCTGCTGGTTTTCGTGGACTGGAAAGACATCGAGAAAGTGGAGAAGGTCTTCGCATGAAAGCCCTCCCCGTCATCGGTAGGCTCCTCCTCCTCTTTTCCGCCGCTTTCACGCTGCCGATCGTTGTGGCGGTTTACTACGGTGAAGACATCAAGCCGTTCGCAGCAGCGGCTGCTGCATCTCTCGCCATAGGCTCGCTCTCGCTGGTTTCGAAGACATCACTTGAGGATTTGAGGTTCAGGGATGCCTTCGCCTTCGTAGCACTCTCTTGGCTTGCAGTCTCTTTCGTTGGATCTCTGCCATACGTGTTATACGGAGTGTCCCCCGTCGATGCCTTCTTCGAATCGATCTCCGGGTTTACGACCACCGGCGCGTCCGTGCTAACTCCGGAGGAACTCCCGAAGTCTTTACTCTTCTGGAGGAGCATGACGCAGTGGCTCGGGGGGATGGGCATAATCGTCCTGTTCCTCGCAGTCTTTCCGAGCTTCGCGAAAAAGGCACCGATCGTTTTTCAAGCCGAATACCCGGGCGTCACGCTTGAGAAGCTCAAGCCCCGCATAAAGGATACCGCCCTGCTTCTCTACGGTGTTTACGCGCTTCTCAGCGCAGTCGAAATTTTGCTGCTACTCTCTCTCGGCGTGGACACGTTCGATGCCGTAGTCCACACTTTCTCCACGATCTCCACGGGCGGCTTCTCTTCGCACTCGGAGAGCGTAGCGTACTTCGACGACGTTCGCGTTGAAGCCGTCGTGGCTTTCTTCGCATTCCTCGGCGGGACGAACTTCGCACTCATATACTTTCTGCTCCGCGGAAACGCGCGAATTCTGCGCGACGCGGAGTTCAGAGCCTACGTGGCTGTTTTGCTGACGGCAATACTGCTGCTGACCCTAGCTAACCTGAGGCTAGGTCTTTCGGAGTCTCTCCGCTACTCAGCCTTTCAAGCCGTCTCGATAATGACGACGACCGGATTCACGACATGCGATTTCGACGCGTGGAACGACTCAGCCCGCTTCGTTCTGCTGATCCTGATGTTCGTCGGCGGCTGCAGCGGTTCGACGGCTGGCGGGATTAAGGTTATAAGGATCTACCTGCTGCTGCGCTACTCGATTCAGAGGATTCTTAAAGCCGCGGAGCCGAGAACGGTCAGAGTTGTTAAGTACGGAGAGAAGACGCTCAGTTCGGACGTTCTGGAGAACGTTTCAGCCTTCTTTGTCCTCTACATCCTGATCTTCGTCGTCTCTTCGCTCCTGATAGCGCTCTCGGGCTACGACATTCTGACGTCGATTTCCGCAACCGCAGCAACCCTTGGCAACGTCGGTCCGGGAATGGGCTTAGCCGGAGCGGCTGAGAACTACGCATCCTTCCCCGTTCACGTGAAGGTTCTACTGTGCATGAATATGTGGGTAGGGAGGCTTGAGATATTCACAGTCCTGGCTCTCTTCATCCCGTCTTTCTGGAAAGAAAGCTGGTGAGCCCGTCGACCGGGATTTCCCTCTGCTCCCCGCTCCTGAGGTCTTTGACGACTACGCTCCTTTTATCGAGCTCCCTTTTGCCCAGTATGACTGCGAAGCTAGCCCCGATGTCGTTGGCGTAGCTGAGCTGCCTCTTCACGCTCCTTTCCATCACGTCCGTTATGGCTACGAAGCCAGCCTGCCTGAGCTTCCTCGCCACCGTGAGCGCTTCAACCCGGGTTTCGTCGAATGACACGACGACGATCCTCTCGTTTTTCCGGGGCTCGATGTCGCAGATTTCGCATACCCTGTCGAAGCCTATCGCAAAGCCAACAGCCGGCGTTCTGCTTCCGCCAAATAGAGATGCGAGTTCGTAGCTCCCGCCTCCGCATATCTGCTTCTGAGCTCCCAGACCTTCCGCGTAAGCTTCGAACACCACGCCCGTGTAGTAGTCGAGACCCCTCGCTATTCCGAGGTTGAACTCGTAATCGACGCCGGCTGCGTCGAGTATCTCGCCTATCTTCGCCAACCTCTTCGCTTCCTCGAACTCCACGGCTTCTAGCACTGAGGCGTCGCCCCTCAGCTCCATGAGCTCGAAGACTTTTCGCCTCACGTCCGCTGGAACCTGAAGCGATTCCATTTCCGCTTCGAGCGCCTCGACGTCTCGCTTGTCTATCAGCCTCATGAGTCTCTCCGCGTTGGCAACTCCGCTCAGAACCTTCCTCATTATGCCGACGTGCCCTATTTCGAGCTCGAAGTCGACTCTAAGCTCGCGCAGTATGTCGCTGGCGAGCATTATGACCTCCGCGTCGGCGAGCGGAGAGTCACTGCCTATCAGCTCGACACCGAACTGCCAGAACTCCCTGTATCTTCCCTTCTGCGGTCTCTCGTACCGGAAGCAGTTGGCGAAGTAGTAGAAGCGTAGCGGCTTCGGCATGACCTCACAGCACTCCACGAACATCCGCATCACCGGCGCTGTCAGCTCGGGGCGGAGCGCGAGCTCTCTGCCACCCTTGTCCTTGAAGACGTACATTTCTTTCACGATCTCCTCGCCGGACTTTATCTTGAACAGCTCCGCGTGCTCGAAGGTCGGAGTTAGAACCTCCCTGTATCCGTAGCTCTCCGCTATCCTCCGCATTACGGCTTCTACAGCTCTCCTCTTCTCCATCTCGTCCGGAAGAAAGTCCCTCGTTCCCCTTGGTCTCTCGATCACGTTCCCGCTACGCCGGAATGTTATAAAACGATTGCCAATGGTTAAATACACTCCGGGATTCCGGCGGGTATGATAATCGCACTCGCGAACCTGCACTCGAACCTGCTGGCTTTGGCGGAAATTCTCTCGTACGCCGAGCGCATGAAGGAGGAGGGGACGAGCGTCGAGGCAGTATACGTAATCTCGCCCTTCGGGCTGATGCCGTATCCGAGGGAGGTCTACGAGCTCCTCCACGAGAAACCGGAGTTCATAAGGGTCGTAGCCGGTAAGTACGACAGACTGCTCGCGAAGTGGAGTGAGCTGAGCGAGGAGGAGAAGGAGTCCTACGGCGTGGTGGCTGAAGTTCTCGACGTCTACTGGGACATGCTCGGTCACGAGGGGAGGAAGTGGGTGAGGAACATGGAGGAGAGTTTCCTCACCGAAAGGTTCGGCGACAACGAGTTCTACTTCGTCTACGGTCTGCTCGAAGCTCCGGACGAGATGCCGCTCGAAAACGAGCCCCCTTCGTACTACGAGGCGAAGTTCGCGGAGCTGAGGAAGTACGAGGTAATAGTCGTAGCCGGAAGGAAGCAGTACGTCGTTCCCACGAGGATCGGGAAGTTCGTGTGTCCCGGCGTAGCCGGGCTCGGAAGAACCGCCGACTTCGCGGTGATCGATACCAAGGGCTTAGCCGTCTCGTTCGACAGCGTCGAGTATAAAGTTAGCGAAGTTGAGGACGCGATAGAGCAACTCGACGTTTCGGCGAAAGCCAAGGAGTTTCTGAAAGATGCCCTCTACCGGGAAGTTTTTTAATTTTCCGAAAAATCAGCTCACATGCTGCCGCTGAACCCGAAGCAGATGAAGAAGATGATGAAGCAGATGGGCATAGAGGTCGAGGAGATCGATGCCGAGGAGGTGATAATAAGGACGAGTGTGGAAGAGTTCGTTTTCAGAAACCCGACGGTGACGAAGATATCCGCCAAGGGCTTGGAGACCTTTCAGGTAATCGGGGAGTACGAAGTCGTGAAGAGGGTGGAGGTGAGCGAAGAGGACGTGAAGTTTGTGATGGAACAGGCTAACGTCGACGAGGAAACAGCTCGCAGGGTTCTGGAGGAGGCTGGAGGAGACATAGCCGAGGCTCTGATGAAGCTGCAGCGATGAAGCCGCCGGTGGTGCTCGTAAGAGGTAGGCACAGTTTCCTCGTCGAAAAGTTCGAGGGCGTTCTCCATACCCACGACGGTAAGATAAACCTTGAGGAGTTGAGGGGGAAAAATTACGGTGACGAGGTAGCCACGCACCTCGGTGTCAAGTACAGAATTCTCCCGTTCAAACCGCCGGACTTCTTCAAGCACTTCAGGAGAGCATCAACGCCCGTGATGCCGAAGGACATAGGAGCTGTCATAGTCTACACCGGCTTGTCGCCGGACTCCCTCGTCTTCGACGCTGGAACCGGTAGCGGAATGGTGGCTGCTTATCTGGCTTACCACTGCAAGTACGGCGAAGTTGTGACGGTGGAGAAGAGACAGGAGTTTGCGGAGATTGCGAGGAGGAACTTCGAGCTCGCAAAGCTCAGAAACGTTCATCAGATCGTCGGCGACGCTCTGGAAATTGCCGAATGCTTCCGCAAAGAGTTCGATCTGGCGTTCATCGACATGAAGGACGACGTGGCATTTGTCCCGAAAGCCCGGAAGCTGCTCAAGCCCGGCGCGTATCTGGTCGTATACAACCCCTACATAGAGGCTGCGAGAGCTGTATACGAGGAGATGCGCAGGTGCGGGTTCGTCGAGGTGGAGGCTTTCGAAATCTTACGGGTCGACCTCGACATAAAGAGGGTCGGGACGAGGACGGCAACGAGGGTCTGGCACACGGGCTACATAGTTATGGGGAGGAACTAGCATGGACATAAGGAGGCTTATTTCGGCTGGTATCGATCTCGGAACCAGGAGCGCGGTGAAGGCAGCTCTAAAGCTCCTCGGAGAGGACGAGAGACAGGCTGACATCGTTTTTATAGCTGTTAAGAACGTCCTCAACAGGAAAGACTGGAGGAAGACGGACATCAGCCGAAGAGCGATCTTTCTTCCGCACTGCCTCAGGGATCCAGAGAAATGCAAAGCCAAGCTCGGAGAATACGGTTACACATGCGAGCGCTGCGGAAGTTGTCCCATAGGTGAAATAGTGGACTTTGCGGAGTCCCTCGGATACGATAAGGTCTACGTGGTTCCTGGCGGCAGCATGGTGATGAGAATACTCTCGAAGATAGACGTCGACGCAGTCCTCGGCGTCGCCTGCGTTCCGGAGCTGTGCGAGGCACTCGAAAGGATAAGAATTCCCGCACAGGCTGTGCCTCTGAGCAAAGCCGGCTGTTTCAGAACGGACGTCGACATCGAGAAGGTCAAGAGGGTTCTGAGCGATGAAGAGGGAGCTGGAAATTCTCCTTGAGAGGCTCGAAGGCTTCAGAAACCCCAAAATAGAGCTCGAACAGTACGTCACACCTCCGAAGCTTGCAGCCTTCGTGCTTACTCAAGCCGAACTTCACGGCGACCTCAGCATCGTCGCCGACCTCGGATGTGGAACGGGAGTGCTAGCTATAGGAGCGGCTCTCTTGGGCGCTCTCGCTTTCGGAATAGACGTCGACGTCGAGGCTTTGAAGATAGCCGCGAGCAACGCGAGAAGACTTAAAGTTGCCGTCGACTTCGTCGCATGCGACGTCAGAGACCTCTGCGTTTCGCGGCGGGTTACGACTGTCATGAACCCTCCCTTCGGGATACAGAGGAGACATGCCGACAGACCCTTCCTCGAAAAAGCCCTGGAAATATCGAACGTAGTTTACACCATCCACTCCGCAGGTAGCGAGCCCTTCGTGAGGAGAATCGCCGAAGATAGAGGTTTCGCTGTCACGCACGTGTGGAGGTTCCTCGTTCCGCTCAGAAGAACCTACTCCTTTCACGAGAGGGACTTCAAGGAGATAGCTGTCGAGGTCTTTAGAATCGTCAGAGCTTCCCCCGGTAGAACTTCGTAGCCGGACAGCCCAGGCACTTTTCGACTTTGTACCTCTCACACTTTCCGCAGTCCACGCCGCACGGCGCGGCATAGACCTTCTCGTCGACCACCTTCACGTCGAGGAAAGCGTCGTAGTGCATCTCCTGTACGGGGTAGACCTCGTACTTCCTTACCCCCGGTTGCGAGCGAAGCGAGCACTCTTCGAGGGTGATGGATTCGAGGGTGTGCATGTCCTCAGCCCAAACGATTGCAAAGAGGTTGTAACCTCCAAGCGTCACGAAGAACTTGACGATCCTCGGACACTTCTCGAACTTTCTGAGCATCTCTCGCAGGTCTTTTGCGCTCTCAACCTCCATAGCCACGATAGCAGCCAGAATTCCGAGCTTTTCGGTGTTGAGGAGCGTGGTGCGCTTTATCACTCCCTCCCTTTCCAGCCTGTCTATTCGCTTCTTTGCCCCCATAGCGGACATGCCTATGGATCTTCCGATTTCGGCGAGCGTAGGTTGCGATTTTTGCAGAAGAGATATTATCCTACGATCCTTTTCGTCCATGCTCTGAATCTCCTCGGAAACTTTAAGCTTACTCCCCAAAGTTAAAAATATTGAGTCGCTATCAGAAGTTGTGCGAACCGTCATCTTCGACCTCGACAACACGCTCGTGGAGTTCGTAAATGCGAAGAGAAGAGCTTGTGAAGAGGTCGCGAAACTCGTAGGCAGTGACGGAGAGGAACTTTTCAGTTACTTCCTCCGGGGAAAGGGCTTCGAGAGCTGCGAGAACATAGCGGATTACTTGAAGGATAGAGGTGTCTACAGCGAAGAGCTCTACGAGGTTGCGGCGGAGCTTTACGAGGAAACGAAGCTGAGGGAACTGAAAGTGTACGATGGTGTTTTCGAGTTACTCGAAGAGCTGAAGAAGAGGGGTCTGAAGCTCTGCGTTGTAACCGATGCGGACAGAGAGAACGCGGAAAGGAGGTTGAGGAAGGCTGGAATAATCGGATACTTCGACCTGATAGTAACCTTCGACGACACGGGGAGAAAGAAGCCCGACCCCGCTCCGCTGGAGCTGGCTCTCCGGAAGCTCGGATGCCGTCCGGAAGACGCCATCTTGGTCGGCGACAGCGGTGGTAGAGATGTGGAAGCCGGAAAGAAGCTAGGAATTACGACTGTCCACGCCACCTACGGGTGCTGGAAGATTGAGGAGTGCAGGGCAGACTTCTCGATCTCTTCTCCGCTGGAACTGCTTGAGATCATCGAAGGCAAAAAGGAAAAGCGTTAAAAATGTGCTAAAAAAACACCCAGTAGTTCTGGTGAGACCATGATCGAGGTCGAGATAGTCACCGGTAGAACTACTGATCAGGGCTCGACCGTCGAGGAGAAGTTCAGCGAGGAGTATTTCAAAGCCGTAAGCTACATAGAACTCAGCGAAGAGGACTTCACAGCCCTCGGCTTGCAGGAAGGCGACAGGGTGAAGGTGAAAACGGAGTTCAGTGAGGTTGTAGTCTTCGCTAAGAAGGGCGAACTGCCGAAGGGCGTCGCATTCATGCCGATGGGACCCTACGCTAACATGGTGATAGACCCCGACACCGACGGAACGGGGATGCCGAGGTTCAAGGGTGTCAGGGCAAAAGTTGAGAAGACCGAAGAGAGAGTTTTGAGTGTAAAAGAGCTCCTGGAGGCGATTTAAATGGGTGTAAACGTGGTCTGCACGTTTTGCGGTAGCGTTTGCGACGACGGCGTTTACGAAGACGGAAAAATCAAGAGGCTGTGCAAGCTCGGCAGCAGCAAGTTCTCTTTCGAGGGGAAGCAGAGGTTAAAGTCGCCGATGATCGACGGAAAAGAGGTGAGCTACGAGGAGGCTATAGAAAAGGCTGCGGAAATCCTCGTCAACGCGAAGAGGCCTCTGCTCTACGGCTGGGCTTCGACTGCTAACGAGGCGATAAGACTCGGCGTCATCCTTGCCGAGAAGGTTGGCGGAGTTTATGACCAGTGCGCGAGCGTCTGCCACGCTCCCGGAACGCTGGCTACGATCGAGGAGGGAATTCCGGGAGGGACGCTCGGGGCGATAAAGAACAGAGCCGATGTAGTCGTTTTCTGGGGAGCGAACCCGATGGAAGCTCATCCAAGGCACGGGATGCGTTACTCCATATCGGCTAAGGGTCTGCTGATCAAGGACAGGAAACAGCGGAAGGTCGTGGTTGTCGACGTGAGAAAAACGAGAACCGCAAGACTCGCAGACGTATTTGTCCAGATAAAGCCAGGATACGACTACGCGATATTTACAGCTCTGCGCTCGATCATAAGCGGGAACAGCGACGCAGTTCCCAGCGAGGTCGGTGGTGTGAAGAAGGAGCAGCTCGTCGAGCTTGCGGAGCTGATGAAGAGCGCGAAGTACGGTGCGATACTCTACGGCCTGGGCGTAACTCAGTCGAGGGGCAGGGACAGGAACGTCGAGAACGCTGTCAAGCTCGTTCAGCTGCTGAACAGACACACAAGATGGATAATCTGGCCCATGAGGGGGCACTACAACGTCGTGGGAGCTGGCGAGGTTCCGGCTTGGGAGGTGGGCTACCAGTACGCGATCGACTTCAGCAGAGGTTACCCGAGGTTCTTCCCCAACGAGTTCGCAGCCGTGGAGGTTCTCAAGAGGAGGGACTGCGACGCCGCGCTGATAATCGCATCCGACCCGGCGGCGCACTTCCCGAGAGCTGCCGTACAGCACCTAAAGAGGATACCGGTCATTCAGATCGACCCGTTCGTCAACATGACCACAATGCTCGCGAACGTCGTGATACCTTCGGCTGTCTACGGCATCGAAGCCGAGGGCACGGCTTACAGGATGGATGTCATACCTCTCAGACTAAAGAAAGTCGTGGACTCGCCCTACTGGAGCGACGAGCAGATTCTGGAGAAGATGTTGGAGAAGGTCCTCGAACTTAAGGGGTGATCGCCTTGCTCTGGATCAAGAACGGAATAGTTGTGGACCCAAAGAACGGGATCAAGGGCGAAAAAATGGATATATTCGTTAAAGACGGAAAGATCGTCGAAGAGAGCGAGGTTAAGAAGGAGGAGTGTAAAGTAATAGACGCCAGCGGAAAGCTCGTCGTGGCTGGCGGAGTGGATATGCACGCTCACATCGCTGGCAGCAAGATCAACACCGGCAGGACGATGCGTCCCGAAGAGATGCGCGTCGTAAGGCTCGTTGCGAACAAGTTCAGAGCTGCAGTGGGAAGGGTTCTGCTCACGTCTCCGGCTATAGGTTACGAATACGCAAAAATGGGTTACACGACAGCAGTTGAAGCCGCTTCACCACCCATAGGTTCATTGCACACCCACGAGGAGCTCGACGCAATTCCGATGGTCGACAAAGCCGCTCTGCCGGTTTTCGGAAACTGGCACTTCGTGTTCAAGTTCGTGGAGGAGAAGAACATAGAGAAGCTCAAAGCCTTCATAGCCTGGGCTATCGAGAGGACCAAAGGATTCGGCGTGAAGGTCGTGAACCCCGGAGGCGTCGAAGCCTGGATGTATGGCGGAAACGTTCGAAGCCTCGACGATCAGGTGCCCGGCTACAACGTCACGCCGCGCGAAATAATCACGTCGCTGATTCAGGCGACTGAGGAGCTTCAGCTTCCGCACTCGGTGCACCTGCACTGCAACAATCTTGGGGTTCCGGGCAACTACGAGACTACGGTCGAGTCGATAAAGCTGGCTTCGAAGTTCAGCAACGACAGGAGACAAGTGCTGCACGTAACTCATGTGCAGTTCAACGCCTACGCCGGAAGCAGCTGGAGGGACGTCGCGAGCGGGGCTGAGGAGATAGCGAAGACCGTCAACTCTCTCGGGAACGTGACGATAGACATGGGGCAGCCGATCTTCGGACATGCGACCGCCATGACCGGCGACGCTCCGTTCCAGTTCACGCTCCACAGGCTGCTCGGGCAGAAGTGGAGCAACAAGGACAGCGAGATCGAGGGCGGAGCGGGCATAGTTCCGCTGGTGTATTTGCCCAAGAATCCCGTTCACGCTCTTCAGTGGGCTATAGGGCTCGAACTCGGTCTGCTCGTTGACAGCGACAAGGTCGTCATAACGACTGACTATCCGAACGGCGGACCGTTCACGGAGTACGCATACATAATGGCGATGCTCATGAGCAGGAAGATGAGGGAGGGCGAGCTGCAGCGCGTCAGCCCCTACGTGCAGAAAGCTTCGAATCTGCCGGCTATAGACACCGAAAGAACACTTGAGGAAGTTATACACATGACCCGCTCCCTGCCGGCGAAGATCCTGGGTCTCGAAAACAAGGGGCACCTCGGAGTGGGAGCCGACGCCGACATAGCGATCTACGACATCAACCCGCTGGAAACGGACTTCAGCAACGACTACGAGAAGGTCTACAAAGCCCTGAAGGTTGCCGAGTACACGATAAAGGGCGGATCGATCGTCGTGAAGGACGGACAGCTGGTAGCGGAGGTCTGGGGCAGGACGTTCTGGGTGGATGCGAGGGGTAAAGTCAGCGTAGAGTCGATAAAGCCGGAACTCGAAGAGTTCTTCAGGAACTACTACAGCGTCGAACTCCAGAACTACGGCGTGGAGGAGAGGTGGATGAGGAAGCCCGAGAGGATCGTGGTGGGGTGATACCATGCTCACCCTCAAGCCGAAGATCGATTTCGAGGTGAGTGTTGAAGCCGAGCTGACGCCCGAGCTGGCGACGAAGAGCGTCGAGGAGATCGAGAACTTCGAGGTATACTATGGAAAGAAGAGGGTAAAGCTCGCGGAACTGTTCGAGATAAAAAAGGAGGGCGACGAGAAGAAGCTCGTCCTCGAAGGGGACTTCAGCAGGGTGAAGTGGATCGGTTGCGGAATGGAAGACGGAGAAATAATAGTCAGGGGTAGCGTCGGCACGCACTGCGGGGCTTACATGAAGGGAGGGCGCATAGTCATCGAGGGTAACGCCGACGACTGGCTGGGGGCGGAGATGAAGGATGGAGAAATAATCGTCAAGGGTAACGCGGCAAACCTCGTGGGCTGCGCCTACTACGGCGATGTCGAGGGTATGAGCGGCGGCAGGATAGTAATAGAAGGGCTGTCTCTTATA
>JBEVCD010000003.1:0-4083 GCA_040514265.1 Archaeoglobaceae archaeon
TCCAAGGTCTTTGGGCAATTCAAGGAGTTCGGAAAGGTTAATCGAGGTCCGCCAGAAGGAAAAACTTTTTAAACTGCAGACCTTGCTTGCGTGACATGAACACGCAAGCGAAACTCATGGTTGCGGTGGCGGTGCTGCTTGTGTTGTTGTGGTGGGTGGTCGCCTACCTGGGCAGTGGCTGGGTAGTTTACTGGGGGCTGTGGCTTCTGAGTGTCCTCTTCGCCCTCGACGTGACGTATCTGAGGACGAAGTACTTTTGGGAGGAGGTATGATGGAGGTTCCGCAAGCTTCACCGGAAAGTGCAATCGCCACTTACGTCGGCGTGTCGGCGTTTCTGCTGCTGTGCGTAGGCGTTAGTTTCTACATGATGCGGAAGTCTAGGAATTTCGACGAGTGGCTGGTTGGTAAGGGTGACATAGGTCCGGTGGTGACGGGTTTTGCCCTCGTCGCAACGTGGCTGAGCGGATGGGCCATATTTGGCAACGCGGGGTTGACTTACACCTACGGCTGGAGCGGCGCTTGGCTCGTGGGCATTACGAACGTGGCGGGAATAGCCCTGTGCACAGTTCTGGGATACAGGATACGGAGGTACACGGCACTGGGGGCGAGGACGATTCCGGAGGTTCTGAGGGTGAGGTTCGACTCGAAGTTCCTTCAGTCTCTGGCTGCGGTAGCCGTCATCGTGCTCCTCGTAGTCTATAGCGTCGGGCAGTTCAAGGCGATGGCTACAGTTTGGACGGCAACTACCGGCTCGCCCTGGCTCGGAAGCCTGCTGGCAGTGGCAGTTTTAATCTTCGTCTACATTTCCATTGGAGGTTACGCTGGAACGCAGTATGCACTCTTCGTGCAGGGAGTTGTGCTCACGGTCATCGGCTGGAGTTTGGGCGTAGCTGCGCTGCTTGTGGTTGGTCCGGACAGGATCGTTGAGAGTATAGCCGCCCAGAACTTCGTCGCTCCGGGTGGAAAAGTTACGCCGCTGACGCTCGGTGAGTACATCCTGCCGATATCGCCGGCCTACCCGGCGAACGACTGGATAGGCGTCAGCGCGGTCCTCTTCATGTTCCTCTTCATGGCTACGGGATTTCCGCACAACATATCGAGGTTCCTCGGCATCAGGAAGATCACGAGGAGGGAGTTCTGGATAATGACGCTCTGCGTACTCGTCGGCTCGACGACTCCGCTCTGGGTGGGCGTGCAGGGGCTGGCAGCTCGCACACTCTGGGGTGCTGAGCTGATGAGCGAAGCTTACGCACCGATGTACGGCGATCTTGCGGCGATAAAGCTGGCGATGGCTATGGGTCCTGCAGTAGCCGGAGCTCTCGCAGCCGGCGTTTTTGCGGCAGCCGTATCGACCCTCTCTGGGATGGTCATGGTAATGGCTTCGAGCGTCACCAGAGACCTCATCCACATCTACAGACCGAACATTTCGCAACGATCGATGCTGTGGCTGACTAGGCTCCTGCTGGTTCCCTTCATATTCGTCCCGCTCTACTGGAACCTCACCGGAGCACCACCGGTGCTCGCGGAGTTCATGGCTGGAGCTGCGGTGGGTCAGGCTGGAATATTCTTCTTCGTAGTCGCCGTCTCGATGTACTGGAAGAGAGCTACGAAGCACGGAGCGGCTGCGACTATAGTCTACGGAATGCTCATGACGCTGCTACATCCCAAAGCCCTCGGCAAGCTTGTTGGCTTGAACCACTGGGGGATATGGGCTATTGCGCTGATCTTCGGCTGTGCAGCGGTTTACTTCACTGTAAGCCTCGCAACCAAGCCCGTTCAGGAGGAGAAGCTCAAAGAGCTCTTTGCAGTGGTCTAACTCAACATTTTTTCGAGGTGCACGTAAAGACCCTGTCTGCCTGTGACGGCGAAGCCTAGGCTGAGGTACGTTTCGATAGCCTTCTTGTTGAAAGCCTCGGTTATCGCAACGAGCTTCTCGACTCCGACCCTCTTTAGGAACTCCGAAGCGAACCTAATAAGTTCCTTCCCTATTCCGAGCCCCTCGTAGTCCTTCCGGACGAAGATGACGAACTCAGCCTCGTTTCCGTAAGGGACGACGCCTATGTGTCCGACCACCTCGTCACCGACTTTGGCTATGAACCCGTATCCTTTTTCGCTGAGGTAGTCTATCCACTGCTCTATCGCCTCTCTCTTCACCGGCGGAAGTCCGCAGCATCTACGTTCGGCATCGAATTTCTCGTAGAACCTGACGAGGTTCTCTTTCTCTTCGGGCACGTAGTTCGTTATCAGCACGATGTTCCCGTGCTTGTCCTCGAAGAACTCCGAGAGGTTCATGGGCTGAGTTTGCGCAATTTTATTTAACTTCGCGCGGATGTAAGTGCTCTACTAATTATAAAAAATTTAAATATGCTTTACATCTTAATTCGAGGTCTCAACGGAATTCCCGGAGCACCATGCAGTTCTAAAAGAACTTCGTTACAGCCGTCTCAACCGAAAAGCAGGGATTTCATCTCGCAGATTCCGCAGATAGGCATGGGCTGGTGAAGCTGTTGAGGATCATCGACTACGACGTCGGACAGCTGAGGAGAATGGGGGAGAACATTTGGAGGCTGAGTTACGGGTTCAACAAGCGGGAGGGAGTGGGACTTCGAAGTTCCGAAGTTCTACTGCTTGACTAAAGCCTCTGAAGAATGTTACGGGTGTCCCGAACCCTTTTCAAAGTTCAGAGAGACGTCGTCCAAACCTGTCCAGTGCCCGGCTGCTTCGCTGAGCTCGTACTTCTTAACCGCTTTACTTGGGTTGATTACGTAGGGAACACCGGTTGGATGTTTGCTCAGATTCCAGTAAACTCCGAGCAAAGCGTAGCCGTCCATAGCACCGTCTATTATTAACCGGTTGAGGTGGTGCTTATGTTAGGTGGACAGGCCCTGTTCGATTAACCGTAGCTATAAGCGGTCGTAGATTCGTTTTCTCCAATCTACTTTCACAACAAGGACCGTTCTCTCCTCGAAGTTTATTTTAACGATAATTCGGATTTTTCCGACCGGAATCCGGTAGAATTCACCTTTTATTTTTTTATATTGAGGAAAACGGATCCTCGAGACGCTCGATTGTTCTGAAGATCCTTTCGAGATCCCTCTTATCAAACCTCTTCAGATCCTTAACCGCTCTGGCGGAAAGTATGACGTTAAATTTCATTCAAGTCCGAGTTCTTTTTTGGCTTCTTTGAGTGTGTAGACCTTCATCTCTCCGGTTTCACATGCTCTCGCTATCTCTTCGATCTCCTTAAATTCATCTTCGGTTATTTCGTCCCCTATAAGTTCCTCTTCAAGCCTCCTTAACCTTTTTTCGATTTCCTCGAGCTTACTTTCGATTCTGCGGAGAAGTTCAATTGCTTCGTTCATCTATTCACTTCCTAACCAGAATATAAAAATGTTATCAATCAGTCGCGGACCTGTCCGCTTAGCACAAACAACCTCAGACGGTTGTAGTAAAGAATGAACTGTCTGCAGAACGTGTTCCAGAGGTTGAGGAGGTATGGTTTCGGTGGAGTTCGATCCCGAAGCTAATGCGATCTACATTCTACATAAGGATAAAGGAGGGAAAAATAGAGGTTTCCGAACCCCTCTCAGACGATATTATCGTTGATCTGGATGAAAGGGGAGAGGTTATCGGAATCGAGATTCTCCTCCCTAAATCCGAGATAGTCAGGAAGAATTTCCCTCCCCCTAATCCGCTAAGAAAAGCTCGTTGAGCTTTCGAAGCAACTCTTTAAAATTGAGGGCGATGAGTGGAGATGGACGTTGTGTGTTTCATGCTGCTGTATATGGCATCTCTGCAAGATGAGGAACTTTACTCACTCGCCTTAAAATTTGTCAAAGACGCCGCCCTTGAAGCTCGCAACGCAGATCCTCATGTTATTAACTTAATAACACTTATAAACTAAACTTTTTACTTATTCAATGGATCTGTCCACTTAACACAAACACCACCTCAGATGATTGTAATAGAGCATAAAAAGCTTACAGAAAAGATTCCAGTTCCTCACAGGATTTGAACAGCTAATCGAACAGAAAAAGATCTTAATTCGCTGCTTCAGCGAAGAAAACAGATTCGACCTTACTT
>JBEVCD010000004.1:0-14469 GCA_040514265.1 Archaeoglobaceae archaeon
AGGAGGTGATCCAGCCGCAGATTCCCCTACGGCTACCTTGTTACGACTTAGCCCCCCTCGCGGACCCTGGGCTCGAAGGTGGCCTATGGCCACCCCCTCGCCCCTGGCCCACTCGGGTGGCTTGACGGGCGGTGTGTGCAAGGAGCAGGGACGTATTCACCGCGCCATTTTGAGGCGCGATTACTACGGATTCCAGGTTCACGAGGGCGAGTTGCAGCCCTCGATCCCAGGTGGGGCCGGGTTTAGGGGATTACCTACCCCTTTCGGGGTCGGTACCCATTGTCCCGGCCATTGTAGCCCGCGTGTAGCCCGGGGGATTCGGGGCATACGGACCTGCCGTTGCCCGCACCTTCCTCCGGCTTAGCGCCGGCAGTCCCCCCAGTGTGCCCGGCATCCCCGAAGGGACCCGCTGGCAACTGGGGGCGCGGGTCTCGCTCGTTGCCTGACTTAACAGGATGCTTCACAGTACGAACTGACGGCGGCCATGCACCACCTCTCAGCTAGTCTGGTAGGGTCTTCAGCCCGACCTTCATCCCGCTGTCTCCCCCGGTAAGCTTCCCAGCGTTGAATCTAATTAAACCGCAGGCTCCACCCGTTGTAGTGCTCCCCCGCCAATTCCTTTAAGTTTCAGCCTTGCGGCCGTACTCCCCAGGCGGCGGGCTTAACGGCTTCCCTGCGGCACTGCCTGGACTCGGGGTCCAGGCGACACCTAGCCCGCATCCTTTACAGCCAGGACTACCCGGGTATCTAATCCGGTTTGCTCCCCTGGCCTTCGTCCCTCACCGTCGGACCCGTTCCAGCCGGGCGCCTTCGCCACAGGTGGTCCTCCCGGGATTACAGGATTTCACCCCTACCCCGGGAATACCCCCGGCCTCTCCCGGTCCCTAGGCTGGCAGTATCCCCCGGAATTCTGACGGTTAAGCCGCCAGATTTCCCGGGGGACTTACCAGCCCGGCTACGGACGCTTTAGGCCCAATAATAGTGGCCGCCACTCGGGCCGCCGGTATTACCGCGGCGGCTGCCACCGGCCTTGCCCGGCCCTTGCTGTGGGGAGCTTTTTAGGCTCCCCGACAGCCCGCGCGAGGCGCGGACACTCCGGCTGACCCCGTCGCGGTTTCCCGCATTGCGGAGGTTTCGCGCCTGCTGCGCCCCGTAGGGCCTGGACCCGTGTCTCAGGGTCCATCTCCGGGCTCCCACTCTCATGGCCCGTACGGATCTTCGGCTTGGCGGGCCGTTACCCCGCCAACTACCTAATCCGCCGCAGCCCCATCCTCGGGCTGCACGGCGCCTTACGGCAACCGTGCACTTTCGGGGATAGGGCATTCCAGCACCTATCCCCTATGGGGGTTTAGCCCCAGTTTCCCGGGGTTATCCCCCTCCCGAGGGTAGGTTGGCCACGTGTTACTGAGCCGTCCGCCGGTGCTTGCCCGAAGGCAAGCCCCTTGACTCGCATGGCTTAGTCCCAGCCGGATAGCAGCGGCCTCTGGCAGGATCAACCAGAATTGGCGGGGGAGTACGGTGAATACGTCCCACGCCTGCCGGTCTGCTATGCTGGCGAGCCCACATCAGACGTGTCTTGCGACACGTCCTCCCCGTTATGCCGCGGCTGGGAACCCTACCCCCCATCCGAGGGTCTTAACGACCCTGTCGGGGTCCTTGCTGGGCACCGCGGCTCTGCAACATCTTATTTTGGCTCGTGATATATAAGGCTTGTGCTCAGCACCCTCGGGGGTTCTCCCTCCGGAGCCCCCCTCATCGCGTGTAGAGCGTGTTACTGGGCGATATTTAAAATTTGTGCTACCCCAGAGTGTTTCTCGGCTGAAGACGATAAAAATGGTGTTTTCTGTTTCCCACATACGTGCGGGATCTCGACGATTTGCGCTCAGATTTCGACGACTTCCACGACTTCGATCGGTATGTTCGGCATCCTTTTCCCGATTTCGAGTTTTGCTATCCTCGCCGCGTGCTCCCGGCTTTTGGCGTTAAAAACCTTCATTTCCATTACCAAACCGACGAGGGCGGTGTTGGCTACAAGGAAGACCGACTTGAAGGATGTGCCGCATTTCGGGCATTCGGTCTCACCAACATCTATCTTGACGTAGTCGAGGTCTGGGTGTAGCTTCTTGCCTGCCTCGGCTACCGCTATGTTCATGGCATCCGCCGGGCTCTTAGCTCTCCTCACTATCCAGGCAGCCTGAAGGACAACGAGGTAGTTCGGCATGGTGCGCTTGCACCAAAGCTGTTTAAGTATTAAATCAGCACAATTATTAGCTACAGATTTGGGCGCGCTGATAAAAGTTTTTCTTGGACTCTGTTTGACAAACATAGCGGAATTGTCGGAAAAATTAAAATATTCGTAACTCAACGGGCTTCGATGTCAGAGAACGTGGCAATTATCGGAGTTGGGCACTCAAAGTTCGGAACGCGCCGTGATGTGAACATACCCGAGCTCGCGTGGGAGGCTATAAAACCAGCCTTCGAAACAGCTAACGTCGAACCGAGAGACTTAGACTTCTTCGTCGTCGGAAACGCCGGGATCTGGAGCAGCGAGGCTGCAGTTCCTGCCCTCCTAGCAGAGTACGCGGGCTTAGCGCCCAAAGGGTCGATGCGCGTTGAGGCTGCATGCGCAACTGGGAGCGCCGCGATAAGAGTTGGCTACACGGCTATCAAGTCCGGTCTGGCGGACCTCGTGCTCGTGGTAGGAATAGAGAAGATGCAAGAATCTCCGAATCCCACCGTCATCGAGATCATAGGAAGATTCGGTAGCTACTTCTGGGAGTTCGAGAACTTCGGTCTGACGTTCCCCGGCTATTACGCGATGTATGGAACGGCTTATATGCTCAAGTACGGCGCGACTGAGGAGGACTACGCGAGGGTAGCGGTTAAAAACCACTACTACGGAGCGAAGAACCCTTACGCGCAGTTCCAGAAGGAGGTTGACGTCGAAACGGTCATGAAGAGCCCGTACATAGCCTGGCCCTTCAAGCTCTACGACTGCTCGCCGATAACCGACGGCGCTGCAGCTGTAATACTGGCGAGCGAGGAGAAGGTGAAAGAGCTTGGAAGCGAAGCCGTCTGGATTCTCGGACAGGGAGTCGGTACGGGAACGGCAAATCTTAGCAGGAGAGACGACTTCACGAGCCTCGCGTCCGCCAGGTACGCTGCGGAGGTAGCCTACAAGATGGCCGGAATCGACGTCGATGACCCGGTAAAGTACTTGGATGGTGCCAACGTCCACGACTGCTTTACGGCTCCGGAGATAATAGCGTACGAGGACCTCCGATTCTGCAAGCGCGGCGAAGGTGTCAAGCTGATAAGGGAGGAGCAGACTTACATAGGCGGGAAGATACCCGTAAACGTCGACGGCGGGCTCAAAGCGAAGGGGCATCCCATAGGCGCAACCGGAGTCAGTCAGGCTGTCGAAGCCTACAAGCAGCTTCTGCAGAAAGCCGAGCCAGGAAGGCAGGCTGACATAAGGAACGGGAGGTGGCTCACACACAACATAGGCGGAACCGGACACTTCGCTTACGTGACGATATACGGGCTCGAAAAGAGGTGATGGAGATGGACAAGATAGCGGAGCAGGTTAAGAAGAACATGGAAGAATTCGGTTTCCCCGTGATCGTGGACGAGAAAAGCGGGGCACTGCAGTGGGTGGACGTGAGGGAGCTGAGCGTTAGATACATAATTTCGATAGAGAACATCAAGCCCTTCTACGAGGGTCTTAGGGAAGGGAAACTGATGGCTACGAAGTGCAGGAAGTGCGGAAAACTCTACTTCCCGCCGCAGAAGGACTGCAACTCCTGCTTTACCTCCGACATGGAGTGGGTGGAGTTAAGCAAGGAGGGGACGCTCGAAACCCTGACAGTTATCTTCATCCGACCCCCGAGCTTCGCGATGCACGATCCCTACACGGTCGCGATCGCGAGGCTTGACGACGGACCAAGAATTCTCGCCTGGCTGAGGGGCGATCCGAAGCAGCTCAAGCCGGGGCAGCGAGTCAGGGTGGAGGTTTCGAGGCGCAAAGAAGGTTACCTGATGTACGAGCTCGTTCCGATCTAACTAAATAATTTTATATTTTTCTGAAGTGATAATTGAGGTGGTGGTTGTGGACGTGAGGGAGAGAATAAAGAAGGTAGCAGTCTTGGGCGCCGGCGTTATGGGGCACGGAATAGCGCAGGTGTGCGCAACGGCTGGCTACGAGGTTTGGGTCAGGGACATATCGCAGGAAATCCTCGACAAAGCGAAGGCGGCGATAGAGAAGAACTTGCGCAGAGCAGTGGAGAAGAAGAGGATTAGCGAGGAAAAAGCCAAGGAAATAATGGACAGAATTCACTTCACGCTTGACATGGAGGAAGCCGTGAAGGATGCCGACCTCGTGATCGAAGCCGTGCCGGAGGTCATGGAAATAAAGAAGCAGGTTTTCGGCGAGGTGCAGAAGTTCGCGAAGCCCGAGTGCATCTTCGCCACGAACACATCCGGTCTAAGCATCACGGAGCTCGGTAACTCGACGGACAGACCGGAGAAGTTCGTGGGACTGCACTTCTTCAATCCCCCGCAAGTTATGCAGCTCGTCGAGGTTATCAAGGGTGAAAAGACGAGCGATGAAACCGTAAAGCTCGCAGTAGAGTTCGTGAAGAGTTTGGGCAAGACTCCCGTCGTCGTTAGGAAGGACGTTCCGGGCTTCATCGTCAACAGGATACTCGTCCCCTACCTCACGCTCGCCATCGATGATGTCGACAAGGGCATCGCCAAGCCCGAAGAGGTGGACGCCACTTTCCTCTACAACTACGGGTTCCCGATGGGTCCGATAGAGCTCTCGGACTTCGTCGGTCTGGATATCCTCTACTACGCAAGCCAGCAGTGGGGACTCCTCCCGGCGCCGGAGATACTCAAGAAGAAGTTCGAGATGAAGGAGCTCGGAATGAAGACTGGCAAGGGGTTCTACGACTGGAGCGCCGGAAGACCGAAGATTCCGAAGGAGCTGGCTGGAAAATACGACGCTCTACGCCTGATAGCTCCGATGGTCAACATAGCTGCAGAGCTCATCGAGATGGGTGTCGCCAGCGCTGAGGAAATCGACACGGCTATGAAGCTCGGGACCAACATGCCGAAGGGAGTCTGCGAGCTCGGCGACGAAATAGGGCTCGACACGATTCTGGCTAAACTCGAAGAGCTGCACAAAGAGAAGGGCTTCGAAATTCTGAAGCCGGTCGAATATCTGAAGAAACTCGTAAGCGAGGGCAAGCTCGGAAAGAAGGGCGGAGAAGGGTTCTACAGATACACCGGACTCAGCTTCCGCAACATAGTAGTCGAAAAGGATGCCGAGAACAAGATAGCGAAAGTGATAATAAACAGACCGCAACGCCTCAACGCGCTCTCACCAGAAACGCTCGACGAGTTGTCGGAAGCTTTCAGGATGCTTGAAACCGACGAGGACGTCAGAGTGGTTGTAGTGACCGGAGCCGGCGACAGGGCTTTCTCAGCTGGCTTCGACCTCCAAACGGCTCAGGAGCTGAACGCTGTGAGCGGGATGAGGATAGCTATGAAGGGTCAGCAGGTTTTCACGCAGATAGAGCGCTTTCCGAAGCCCGTGATAGCGGCGATAAACGGCTACGCCTTCGGCGGCGGTTGCGAGCTCGCACTGGCCTGCGACTTCAGGATAATGAAGAGAGGCGCTCAGATAGGGCTGACGGAGCTGAGCTTAGCACTGATTCCGGGATGGGGAGGGACTCAGAGACTTCCGAAAATCGTCGGAGTTGCGAAAGCCAAGGAACTCATAATGCTCGCCAAGAGGGTCGACGCGGACGAGGCTGAGAGAATAGGTCTCGTCCACAAAGCCGTCGACGCCGACAAATTCGAGGAGGAGGTGATGAGCTTAGCCAAGCAGCTTGCAGCCGGACCTCCGATATCGCTCATGGCTGCGAAGTATGCGATAAACTTCGGCTACGAGCTCCCGCCGGAGATCGGACAGACACTTGAAGCCGCTCTCTTCGGAGTAGCGACCAGCACGGAGGATGTCGTCGAGGGCATAAAGGCGTTCTTCGAGAAGAGGAAGCCCGAGTTCAGGGGAAGGTAAATTTCGTTAACTTTTTTAATACTCATCACAAGCCGCGAAGGGGTGGTCGGATGAAAATAATCGTTCTGACGAAACACGCGCCGGACCCAGAGTCGGAGATCAAGGTTTCGAGCGATGGCAAGAGCGTGGACAGAACAGGGCTGATATACGACATCAACGACTGGGACCGCTACGCCGTCGAGGAAGCTATAAGGATCAAGGAGAACGCCGGAGGAGAAGTAGTAGTCGTCGGCGTAGGTACAGACTGCGACGACACGCTCCGAAAAGCCCTTGCGATGGGAGCTGACAGGGCGATAAAGGTTAACGTCGACACGGGGCTCGACGCTTACCAGACGGCTGAGGTCATCAAGGAGGCTATAAAGGAGGAGAACTTCGACATGATCTTCGCCGGCTACATGAGCCAGGACATAAACAACGCCCTCGTCGGAGTTCTGCTGGCTGCGATGCTGGACCTCCCGGTCGCGACCGCTGTTACGAGCGTGAAGGTTGAGGACGGGAAGGTCGTCGTCACGAGGGAGCTGGAAGGTGGATATCAAGAGGAATGCGAGCTGCCGATGCCTTGCGTGCTGACGATACAGAGTGGTATCAACGAGCCGCGCTACGTTTCGATAATGGGCATAAAGAGGGCGAAGACGAAGGAGATGAAGGTCGTAGACATCAATCCGACGATTTCCACGCTGGAGGTCGAGAAGTTCTACTTGCCGCCGGTTAAGAAGGCTGAAATCATCACCGGCGATCCGTCGGAGGTAGCTGAGAAGATCGTCGCGATACTCAAGGACAGGGGGTTGATATAAATGAGGGTGTTCTGCGTAGCCGAGCACAGGTTTGGTGAGCTCAACCCGCTGAGCGTCGAGCTGCTCAACCTCGCGAACAAGCTGAAGGGCGATGGCACGAGCGAGGCGGTCGTGATAGGCAAAGAAGTCGGCAAGTTCGCCGAGGAGCTCGCGAAGTATGCGGACAGGGTGTGGAAGATCGAGGATGACAGTCTCGAAAATTACAACCCCGAGCTTTACATCGACGTCCTCATGCAGCTCTTCGAGAAGGAGAAGCCTGACCTCGTGCTCGTAGGACACACCGCACAGGGAAGCGAGTTTGCTCCGTATCTCGCGGCTAAGATGAACGCTCCCGTCGTGACGGATATAGTCGGCGCCGAGGCTAAAGATGGGCTGAAGGTTACGCGTTACATCTTCCAGGGCAAGCTGATGGTGGATGTGAAAGTCAAATCGCTGCCGGCTGTGCTAACGGTGAGGCAGGGCGTGTTCAAAGAGGGTGCAGAAGTAAACGGGGAGATCGTCGAGGCTAACGTGAAGCCATCCAAGGAGGCTAACAGGAAGTTCCGCCGCTATATCGAGCCTGAGGTCGGCGAGGTCGACATATCACAGGCTGACGTTATCGTTGCAGTCGGGAGGGGTATCGAGGACGCTTCGAACATCGAGCTCGCCGAGGAGCTCGCGAAGCTGCTCGGAGGCGTAGTCGCCGGAAGCAGGCCAGTCATCGATGCCGGCTGGCTTCCGAAGGACAGACAGGTCGGTATATCCGGCAAGATCGTGAAGCCGAAGCTCTACTTAGCCCTCGGCATAAGCGGAGCGTTCCAGCACGTCATGGGAATGAAGGACAGCGAGCTGATCATCGCCGTAAACAAGGACCCGGAGGCACCGATATTTGGAGTTGCGCACTACGGAGTCGTTGCGGATCTCTTCGAAATAGTGCCCGAACTGATTGAGAAATTGAAGAAGCTCAAGGGCGAGTAGAAAACTTTATCATCCCTCTCCTTTTTTTCGTTGTATGGCTCGAAAGCCCGCGAGGATGTGGAGGAGACTCGAAAGACCCTACGTCAGAGTCGAGTACATCGATGGTGTTCCCGGAACGCGCGTGAGGATGTTCGACATGGGCAACAAGACCGCAGATTTCCCGGTCATGCTCACCCTCGTCGCCAAGGAGGCTGTTCAGATCAGAGACAACGCGCTTGAGGCTGCGAGGGTGATGGCAAACAAGTACATCGCGAAGATGGTCGGAGGAAGCAACTACAAGCTGAAGCTCCGCATATACCCGCACCATATCCTCAGGGAGCACAAGATGGCTGTGGGCGCCGGAGCCGACAGGATATCGCAGGGGATGCGGAAAGCCTTCGGAAAGCCGGTCGGCAGAGCTGCGCAGGTGGAGCCGGGGGACAAAATAATGTCGATATGGGTCAAGCCCGAACACTTCGAATACGCCAAGGAGGCGCTAAGAAGGGCAGCCATGAAGTTCCCGACCCCCTGCAAGATAATCGTCGAGAAGGGTCATGAGTATTTGAAGGGCAAGATCTAATTTTTAAAACCTTCCGCGAACTCTCCACATGCTCTACGAGAACTCCTATCTGGATGCATTTTCGAGGGCTCTGCGCGGAGACGAAGATGCCCTTCGCGATCTGCTAGACGTCGAGAAGATTCCGAGGATGTTCGAAGAGGACTGCAGAAAACTCGCCGAGATGCTGAGGAGTGGAAGAGCTGAATACGACGAGGTTAGGAGAGCCCTAAACCTCCTCAAGTCCTACGTGGTCTCGCAGCTCATTTTGCACTTCGAAAAGGCGAAGGAGTTCGCGAAGAGCAGGGGTATCGACGTGAGCGCAGAACTCGACCCGGCGCTCGTTAACGAGATAGCCCTCATGATAAATCGCTTCGAGAAGGAGCTATGAAAATTCTGCTCACAAACGACGACGGAATATACTCGGAGGGTCTCAGAGCGGCGTACGAGGCTCTGAGGGACTTCGGAAAGATCTACATCGTCGCGCCGGCTATGCAGATGAGCGGCGTCGGAAGGAGCATTTCGATAATGCACCCCATAAGGGTTTCGAAAGTGCGGCTCGACGGCATGGAGGTGTTCGCCGTCAGCGGGACACCTGCCGACTCCATCATCCTCGGGATCCACGAAGTGATAGGCGAGGTGCCGGATCTAACTGTTTGCGGGATAAATCTGGGAGAAAACCTCAGCACCGAAGCTGTAACGACCTCCGGCACAGTCTGCGCGGCTTTAGAAGCTGCAACGCACGGCAGCAGGGCTATAGCGGTGTCTCTGGAAATGCCGGAGTCGCAGAAGTTCCACCTAACCGTCAAGAAGGACTTCGGCTTCGCAGCCAAAGTTCTGCGCTGGATGGCTGAAAAAGTCGTCGAGAGTGATGCGGGCGTCGACGTCTACAACGTGAACGTGCCGGCGAATCCGAACGGCAAGATAGCTTTCACGAGGCTCGCGAGGAGGATGTACGAGACGAGGGTCGAGAAGAGGTTCGACCCCAGGGGCAGGGAGTACTACTGGATCCACGGAGAGGAGTTAGCTGATGCCGAGGAGGGGACGGACATACACGCGCTTCGCAACGGCTACGTCTCGATAACTCCCATCTCGCTCGACATGACGGCGAGAATAGACTTCTCGATCTTCGAGGGGTGGATCGATGATTGGGAAAGAGAGAGCCGCTAAGACGGCTGCCGAGCTCGTCGAGGACGGGATGATCCTAGGTATAGGAAGCGGCAGCACGGTGGAGCTCTTCCTGCGCTTCCTCGGCGAGAGGATAAGGAGAGAGAGACTCAGAGTCTACGGAGTTCCGAGTTCCTACCAGTCTCACATAATCGCCGTAAGCTGCGGAATAAGGGTGGTGGACCTCTTCGAATACGGAGAGCTCGACCTCTGCGTCGACGGTGCTGACCAGGTTGACGCGAGGATGAACTGCGTGAAGGGCGGCGGAGCTGCGATGACGAGGGAGAAGGTGGTGGCGGCTGCGAGCAGGAGAGTTGTAATAATAGTCGACGAGTCGAAGCTCGCCGAAAAGCTCTCGATGCCCGTTCCGGTCGAAGTTCTTCCCTTCGCCTACGGCTACGTAGCGAGGAGGCTGGAAGAGAGGGCGAAGGAGGTGAAGCTGCGAACGGGAAGCGGGAAAGTCGGACCACTCATAACGGACAACGGGAACTTCATACTTGACTGCGACTTCGGCGTGATATCGGAGCCGAAGAAGCTCGAACTCGAGCTCAACTCGATCCCAGGGGTAATCGAGAACGGCGTCTTTCCGGCGGACATCGTCGACAGTGTCGTTGTAGGTTCCAACGCGGGGGCGAGAATTCTGGAGTGATCACCACTTTCTCCTCCTCCTGACGACTGCAGCTGCTGCAGCTGCAGCAACAACGGCGCAGCCCGCGATGATTGCGAGGAGCCATTCGAAGCTCCTCTTCACGATCGAGCTTTCGACTTCGCTGAGCTTCACCCTCAGCTCCTCGATCTTCTCGTCTGCGAGGTTCAACTTCTCCTCCGCAGAGCTGAAATCGCCCTCGCTTATGAGCTCTCCAGCTTCGTCGATCAGATTCTCGACGCCGTCGATTTCGAGCGAGATAGCTTCGAGTTTCGCCACAACCTCTTCGTAGTTCTCGATGCTCTCCGCATCCCTAGCGACGGATAGATTAAGAATGAGGAATTCCTTGCGGAGCTCCCTGAGTTTTTCCTCGACTTCACCCAGCTTAAGACCGTACTCCGTCTTCTTCGCCTCAAGCGCGCAGGCTTCGACCTTCTCCTCGACTTCCTTCAGCACGCTCTCAGCTTCGACGTACTTCCCCTCCTCGTAGTAGGCTTTAGCCTTCTCAACCTCCCGCTCGTCGGCGCACTCGCTAGCCTCGAACTCCCTGATGTCCTCGTAAAACTTCTGCCTGTTGACAACGGTAATCCTCTCCTCAAACAGCTCCTCTCCGGCGTAAAGCGCTACAACCGTGACGTTCTTAAGCCTCTCCCCGATGACGGGGACGTAACCCTGAACCTTAACTCTCACCTCTTCAACCCCTCCGAGCTCCGGCACGTAGAATTCGAGCCTAGTCGTTTCACCGCCCGTATAGTCGTCGCCGGGCTTGGGGAAGAGGAAGGTCCTGCCGTTTTCGAACTCGACCTCGACACTTATTGCTGCTGAATCCAGTTCCGTCACAGCAGCGTAGCTCAAGCCGTCCATTTCGTCAGATTCTCCGGTAACAGTGCATGTGAAGTACATGAACTCGCCGCCGTAGTAGTAGTCTTTAAAACTTACACTGCAGGAGTGCGAAACTTCCAGCGCTGCGCCCGGAGTTAAGAGCAGGAGCAGAAAAATCAGCGCAGCTCGTCCCATCTTCCCCTCCTCCGTCTGAAGATGATCGCAGCGATGATGACAGCGGCTGCTGCTGCTACAACGAGGTACAGGGGATCGATCTGAAGACTCGGAATTGCGAGCCCGGGGAATTTGAAGCTTTCTCCCTCGCTCTCAATTCTGGAAATCAGGTTTTGAATGTTCTTGAGAAGCTGCTCGGCTTCCGGCTTCACTTCGCCCAGGGCTTCGTATGCGTCCGAATACTTCCCGTCCTCGTAGAGCTCCTTGGCGTCGTCGAACTTCGACTTTATCGAATCGTATTCACTCTTGTATTCGGCGTAAAGCGACACGTAATTCGTGTAGTTTCCGCTCCCCTCGGCTTTCTTCAGCGAAAACTCCAGAGCCGTCAGGTTGTAGTATAGGTTGTCCATCAGGTCTTCGAGTTCTTCGAGCAGCGTTCTAGCTTTAAGCTCGTCTGCTTTAGCTTCGATCTCCGAGAGCTTACTTTCAGCTTCCCTGATCTTCTCGTCCGCCTCCAAGAACTTCCTGTCAGCTGCCAGGCTCTCCGCGTCGCTCAGCAGATCGAAGACCTCATCGAAATCGGACTGATTGTATTTGACTCCAGCTTCGTCCAGCTCGCTCTTCAGCTCCTCCGCTTTGCTTCGAAGACTGCCTATATCCTCCGAGAACTTCGCCTCGTTCACGACCTTAACCTTCAGGGGCTGCAGAGCATCTGGCTCGCAGTCCTCGACGCTCGCATTTACGACGATGACGTCCTCTAGCCTCTCTTCAACCTCCGGAAGCTTCCCGGTGACGTTGACCTCAATGTATCTGACGCCCTTCTGCTGCTCGTCGATGTAGAAGTACTTCACCTCCACTTCCACCTTTCTCCCGCTGAATTCCTCAGCGAGGCTCCCCTTGTAATAATGGACTGTAATCAGCCACTCAGCCTGCTCAAGTTCGGTCGAGAAGGTGTATGTCCTCGGGTTGTCCCTTTCACCACCTATGAGCTCCATGTCGTCAGGGTCGCTGCTGGCGGGCATAATCTTGTAGGTAGCCGAGATAGTTTCGCCCGGGTAGTAGTAGCTCTTTTCAGGAGTTACGCTGGTTTCGAGCTCGAAGTTATCCTTAGTCAGGTGTTCGAGTGCTGAAGCTGGTGCGAAAATCAGAAGTAGCGTGAGGATAAGGGCGAGCTTGCGCATACACGCAGTTGTTGCTAGACATAAAAAGCTAACCGACCGCAAGCCGAGACCCCGACCACAATTCTATGGTGTTAAATAAAAATAGGGAAAAATTTGGGGGATTACCGCCTCCTCAGCAGGTAAGCGACTGCCAGCAGCCCTGCGATGGCGAAGATCGCTTCGAATCCCGGTATTCCGCCGCCCGGTGTCGTCGTGGTTGTCGGTGTCGTCGTGGTTACTTCGGTCGTCGTTGTGGTCGGCGTCGTAGCAACCGTCGTTGTGGTCTGCGTCGGTGTCGGCGTTGGCGTCGTCGTGGTTGTCGGAGCCGTTTCGAGGAGTTCGATCGTTCTAACGACTACGAGGTCGTCATGCGCGTTGTACACTCTGGCAACCGGATCGGCTGGATCGAGGTCGTAGAGGTCTTCGACAAGCTCGACCTCTGTCTTCTCGGCCACAGTGCCCGAGGTGTCCCTGATGTAGAACTTGTAGGTTCCTGGCGCGAGTCCAACGGTCTCGAAGGTGACCGAGCCCTTGCCGGTGCTGTCGAGCGTTACCCTCTGCACGGACTTGTAGTTGGTACCGACCATCGTGACCCATATGTGGTCGTAGCCCGATACACCCTCGCGGTTCGTGCTGACGGTTACCGTTATCTTGTCACCGACCACCGGCTGCGCGGGCTGGATCTCGACATCAAGCGTCTGTGGAACCACTTCTACCAGAACATCCTTCGAGTCGACCTCGTCTCCACCAAGCTCCTGGGTGAACCTGAGCTCCACCGTGAAGACGTACAGACCGGGTTCAAGAGTCTCTCCTTTCTTCTCAGCGTACTTCGATAGGTCTAGTGTGAAGTTGACGTAGTTGTTCGCGTCGGGCGTCTGGTAGGTAGGCAGGTCAAAGTCGTCCGGTCTCGCCTTGATGTTGCTTCCCTCGAGCTTGAAAGTCACCTCAACGTTGTTCCTGTCTCCGGGAGCCGTCAGGATGCTGACCTCGACCTTGCCCTGGTACGGTATTCTGCTCGGTATGTCGACCGACACTATCTTCGGGTCGGTAACCGTTACCGCAACTATCGCCTGCGCGTCTGAGGCTCTGTCTATCTGGTTCGCAACGCCGTTGGTGACGTTGGCCGGAGCATAGAAGTACAGGTAGTAAGTTCCTGGCGAGACATCTCCGTACTCTGGGTGTGTTACAAGGACATCAACCTTGAAGTCGAGCCTGTCGTTGCTGTCCGGATACACGACCGCAGTCTTGAGCTGATCTCCAGTGAGGATGGTATCGCTCGGGAGCTCAGCAACGTCGACGCTGCCAATTCTGAAGATTCCCGGCTCGTCGGCGTAGACATACACGACATCAGCCGTTGTCGAACCCGTGAACCTGACGTCTCCTCCCCTTACGACGACAGTCTTCTCAGCCGTTAGGTTGAGCTCCTGCTTAACGACTGTGACCCTTACCTCGTCAGATACTCCGAGATCCGGAATTTCAGCCCTGAACTTGTAGTCGGTGAGCGGAGCCATCGTGTCCACGGTCAGCTTGATGATGACATCTCCTCTGACATCGACCTTGTACTCCTTTTCAGCTACACAGTCGGGATCTCCCGTACAGAACTCGGTGTTCTCGATCTTAAACACGACCGGGTTGTTGACCTTGAGGTTCGTGTCGATCGTGAACGTCACCGTGCTGCCGCGGGTTGCCATGTACTTGTCAGCTGTCAGCTTGATCTCCGGCTTCACAATCTCCATTATGGCTGTCTCGTCGTCGGTCTTGATTCCGGAGTCTATCATGACTGTGACCTTGTAGTAGCCTGTGGAGAGATCCTTCCCGAAGTCGTCTATCTTGAACCTGAACTTACCACCAGAGTCTATGTAAGATGTCGCAGCGCTGGTAATCGTCGAATTTACAACAACATTGCCGGCTAGGTCCTCGATTGTCAGGTATGCCCAGTTCTCGACTTGTGGAGCTATCGTTGCGTTGTCGGCTTTCTCTCCACTCTTAGCGAGGTTGCATGTTCCCTCGATCACGAGGTCCGTGCCCTTAACGTGGGTCGACGGGACGTTCAGGCTCGTTATCTTCGGCTTCTCGACAGTGAACAGCGCTACAGCCTCGGCTCTCGTCGGACCCTCACCGACGTCTATCTTCGC
>JBEVCD010000005.1:0-14376 GCA_040514265.1 Archaeoglobaceae archaeon
TGCCGAAGCTGCCGACGGTCACAGTCAGACAGGCGATGAGGACTATGACAAAGGCTTTCAGCATTTCCAAACCCGGCTCGACGACGAGCTCTGGCCAGGTTAGAACGGCGAATATCAGCAGGTATATGGGCAGAATCCATTTCTGGGTGTAGAAGGCAGTTTTCACGAAGGGTGCTTCTGCAATTCTCGAAGTAACAGCTGCGATCAGGGCAACCGGTGGTGTGAACTCCGAAATTGCTGCAGCGAGGAATATAAAGAAGTGGGCAACCCACCTGTCAAAGCCGAAGGATGTGAGGGGGGTTACAACGAGCACGGAGGCTATGATGTACACTGCCGAAGGTGGAAGTCCGAAGCCGAGGAAGTAGGCGAGCATGAAGCTGAGGGCAACGAGAATCAGCAGGTTCTCCTCTCCAAGGTCGAGCAGCAGCATGCTGATTTTTATAAGCCATCCGCTTACTGTGAAGAGGTTGATGATGATTCCGAGAACAGCCAGAAGCAGAAGTATGTCAACTATGACTGCTGGATAACCTTCAATCGCTCCTTTTAAGCTCTTCAAAAGTTCCCTAAAACCGTTTCTCAGATCATTTGCAGATAACAACTTTATCAGAGACGCTGCAATGAGGAACAGCAGAGAGGTGAAGAGAGCCGCCCTGACTTCTGGCCACCAGAAAACTCCCATAAGGAGTATCAGGACGACGAGGCTGAGGAAGAACACAACCGTGCTGATCCTGTCCATCTTCTCCACTTTGCCGAGCTGCGATAGAACGTCATCTACCTTTATCCTGCCGGGTTTTACGTACTGGATCGTTAGTAGATAGACTGTGAGCATGATGGAGATGTAGTATATAAAGGCCAGAACGAATCCCCTGATAACAACCTCGAAGTAGCTAACCCCCAGAAACTCAGCCATCAGGAAGGCTGCGATTGCCATTACCGGAGGCATTATCAACCCGCCCAGAGCAGCGCTGCCCTCAGTTGCCGCAGCGTATATGGCGGGAAATCCTGCTCTGCGCATCGCGGGAATTGTGAACTGTCCAACCAGAGCAGAATCCGCTGCTCCTGAACCCGTGCACATTACAACACTCATTGAGCCTATGACTGCAGACTGAGGTATGAGTGTGGGTCTTTTGCTGAATGCGCTTATAATCGTCCTGATCAGAGCTTTATCTATCTCAAACCCCTTTGCTATTCCCATCAGGAGGAGGAAGGCTCCAATAATTCCAACTCCGGCCTGTGCGTAGGTGCCGAACATTCCGAGCTTTATTTCAATTGTGGATGACGTAATCAGCCTTTCGAGGCTTATTCTTGAGGTTTTCAAAATTCCAGGGAACATATCTCCATACAGGCAGTAAACGATCAGGAAGAGCATCAGGATGAACAAAACCTTGTGCTCTCTTCTTGCGTATTCAGCAATAAGCAGGAAGAGGAGAATGCCAACAAGTTTATCGGTTAAGGTGAAGGACCCGACTCGTGTGTAGATCAAATCGAAGTAGTTTATTGGGAGGTAGATGGCAGAAAAAACACACACGGCTATGAAGAAAATTCCCAAAGCGTACTGAAGTTTCCCGAGCCTCGGGTAAAGGTTACCCTCCTTCAGCCTTTCGAGAGTGTAAATTATAAACGCCACGGGCACGAGGACGAGAGCCCAGAACATCGTCCCCATAATTCCTGTGGTGTAGTAGTAAATGGCAGAGGCGAAGTAGAAGAGGGATGCAGCAAAAACTAGGTAGGAAAAAAATTTGGAAGAGTTAACCATTTAGCCACCTCATCACTTGGCTATGTACTGATCCCACTCGCTATTCCACAACCCCTTCTCCTTCAGATACTTCGCCAGACCGGGATGTATTGGCATGATGCTCGGGTCTGCGGACTTTATACCCCCAATCTGGAACTCTGCAATGTTGCTGGCGAGAGGTTCGAGACCCGGATCAACTTTAGCGAGCTTGTCAGAATTCTTTTCGAGAGCCTTCAGCAGGTTGTAAACGGCATCCTCGGGCATGTTCACGCTTGTGTGGAATCCGAAGTAGAAAGGCACTGCATCTGCAGGGCCTTCAATGCCCCACTTGCTGACGTCGACTTCCTTCACCCCGTACTTTGCCATTATCTTCTGCTTCTCCTCTTCGCTCATTCTGATGGCAACAAGCTTATCCTTACAGGCTATTGTAAGCTCCTGTCCCCAGGTAGGCAGGGAAACGCCCGCTGTGGTGTAAAGCCCTGCCGCAACAATCGTCCCCTCTTCAAGGGCCTTGCAGACGAACTTGGAATCGACCTCTACATGCTTCGGTTCCACGCCGAGAACTTCAAAGGCTCTCCTGAGGTTCAGGTGGTTCATGTATCCTGCCGGAGTCAGGAAAACCGGCTTTCCGTCGAGGTCGCTCCAGCTCTTGATGCTCTCAGCATTCTCCTTCGTTGTGATGAGGAAAGTTTCCATCGTGTACGCCCAGAAGGTCTGGACGGGCATCTGCTTAACTTCAGACTGGAAGCCCTCAAAGGGTCCGGTGACTCGTAAAGACTCTTTGCTCCTAAATCAGCGAGATAGACGCTTTCTGCCTCTCCCTTGCAAAATCCTTTAACTGCCGCTGTTGTTGAGGAGTAGGGTTTGACCGTGAACTCGTAACCGGGCATATCCTCCTTAACCGCATCGAGAATCTCCGTTATAACTCTGTAGCCGTAGCATGAAGGATCGCATGTTGCCCATCTCCACTGCTTTACCTCCACCTTGGTGGTAGGAGTTGTGGTGCCTTCTGGCTTCTCCTCTGCGGCACATCCGGCTAAAAGTACTCCGATGGCGAGGATACAAAATATCGCCGCAGCTCTCTCCATGGGTAACGCAGATAGATTTATCTATAGGGTTAAGGGTATTGGAGAAGTAGCATCCGGGTGTTCGAGATGATAGTCGTAGCCGTGGATCATTCGGAGAGGACTCCCCGAATAGTGGAGTTCGCAATCGAGGAGGCAAAGCTCCGCAGGGAGAAGCTGGCATTCGTGCACTCGCTTTACGGAGGAGAAAAGACGACGGAGAAGGAGATCGAGCTTGCTGAGAAGCTCCTCGACTACGTCGTCGGACTGGCTGAGAGCAGAGGTGTCGAAGCGGAGAAGCACCTGCTCATAAGGGGCAACGACCCGGCAAAGGACATAGTCGAGTTCGCCGACGAGGTCAACGCTTCCATGATCATAATCGGCGTCAGAAAGCGCCGTCCGGCTGGAAAGCTCCTCTTCGGCAGCGTAGCTCAGGATGTCATTCTCAACGCCAGACAGCCCGTAGTTTGCATCAAGTAATCTATTTTTTAAACTCCGCTACTACTGAAAGACATGATAGCCGACGTTATCATAGAGCTTAAGGAAGGCGTCGCCGACCCCGAAGGCGAGGCTACGCTGAAAGCCCTTCGCCTCCTCGGCTTCAGGAGGGTAAAGAAAGTTTCGAGCATGAAGGTCTTCCGCATAGAGATAGAGGCTGAGAGCAGGGAAGAAGCAGAGAGGGAGATCGCCGAAATGTGTGAGAAGTTGCTCGCGAACCCCGTGATTCAGAGGTACTCCGTAAGGTGGGTGGAGTGATGTTCAGACGCTTGAACGTCCCCTTCGAACTGTACGAGGTCGAAGTTATCGGCGCGAGCGAGGAGGAGCTTCTGGAAATAAGTGACAGAATGGGGCTCGCGCTGAACCTTCACGAAATGAAAATAATCCAGGACTACTTTAGAAAAAAGGGCAGAAATCCGACGGATATCGAGCTTCAGAGCATAGCACAGGCTTGGAGCGAGCACTGCTGCTACAAGAGCTCGAAGTACTACCTCAGGCAGTACTTGTTCGAGGCGAGCAAGTCCGATTACGTGATATCGGCTATAAAAGAGGATGCTGGCGTCGTCGAGTTCGATGAGGAGTACGCTTACGTCGTCGCACTCGAAAGTCACAACCACCCGTCTGCTATAGAGCCCTACGGCGGAGCTGCCACCGGAATAGGCGGAATACTGCGCGATGTACTCTGTATGGGTGCCCAGCCTGTAGCGCTGGTAGACCCACTCTTCTTCGCCCCGCTCGATACGAGGTTCGAGGACCTACCTCCGGGAACGAAGCATCCGATCTACCTCCTCAGCGGCGTAGTTGCCGGCATAAGGGACTACGGGAACAGGGTGGGCATTCCGACGGTAGCCGGTATGGTTTTCTTCGACGAGAACTACCTGACGAACTGCATCGTCAACGTGGGCTGCGTGGGGATAGTCAGAAAGGACAAGATTCTGCCGAGCAGAGTCGGTGGAGCTGGTGAGCTGCTCGTGCTCGTCGGCGGAAAAACGGGGAGAGATGGTATACACGGCGTAACATTCGCCTCCAAAGAGCTAAGCGAGGAGAGCGAGGAAGAAAGAGGTGCCGTGCAGCTCGGAAACCCGATTATGAAGGAGCCGTTGATGCACGCATGCCTGGAGGTAGCCGAGAAAGGGCTCGCTACGGGCATGAAGGACCTCGGAGGTGGCGGTTTGAGCTGCGTTTGCAGTGAGATGACGCACGCCGCAGGTGTTGGTGCGGAAGTATTCCTCGACAAGGTTCCGCTGAAGGAGGAGGGTATGGCACCTTGGGAGATATGGATTTCGGAAAGTCAGGAAAGGATGATGCTCAGCGTGAAGCCGGAGAACGTCGATGAGGTCCTTTACATCTTTCAGAAGTGGGACGTGCCAGCCGTCGTTGTTGGGAAGACGATACCCGAGAAAGTCTTGAGAGTGTACTACAGGGGTTACAAGGTCTACGAGCTGGAGCTCGACTTCCTGCTGAGCACGGTCGAATACTGTCGCAGCTACGTCGTGAAGAAGCCAGAGGTCGCGAAGGATGAGGAGATCGCGGAACCCAAGAACTACGCCGAGGTGTTCATGAAGATGATCTCCCACCCGAACGTGGCGAGTAAGGAGTGGATAATAAGACAGTACGACCACGAAGTTAGAGCCGCCACAGCTCTAAAGCCGCTGCAGGGAAGAATGAACTTCGAAACCCACGGAGACGCTGCAGTGATAAGACCGACGAAGAGCTGGAGGGGGATAGCGATAACCGCCGACGTCAACCCGTGGATGTGCAAGGTAGATCCCTTCTGGGGAGCAGCCAGCAGCTTCGACGAGATGGTCAGGAACCTCGTAGCCGTGAACGCTGTTCCGCACTCCTTCTGCGACTGCCTGAACTTCGGAAACCCGGAAAAACCCGAGAGAATGGGCGAATTCGTAGAGTGCGTCAGAGCAATAGGTTGGATGGCGAAGGAAACCGGTATCCCCTGCGTCAGCGGGAACGTGAGCTTCTACAACGAAACACCCTACATGAGTATCCCTCCAACCCCGACACTGATGGGAATCGGCATCGTCGCCGACGTTCGAAAAGCTGTGACGAGCTACTTTAAAGGAGGAGCCGTCGTTCTGGTCGGCGAAACGGAAAAAGAGTTCGGAGGTAGCCTTTACGCGAACGTTACGGGGGTCAGATGCTGGAGGGTTCCGCGGACTTCCCCGGAGAGGTTGAAAAAATACGCGAACGCGATGCTTGAAGCCTTCAAAGACTTCAGAGTCCTCGCGTGCCATGACCCGGCGGAGGGAGGAGTAGCCGTAGCCATCGGTGAGATGGCGATCGGAAACATGCTGGGCTTCGAAGCGGTCAGAAAGATGAACTTCGTCGAACTCTTCAGCGAGTCGAACACGAGGTGGATTGTCGAGCTCAGGGAAAGCGACGTCGAGGAGTTCTTGGAGTTCATGAGGAGCAGAGGGCTCAAAGCCGAGCTCATAGGCTACAGCGGAGGTGACAGGCTGAACTTCGGAAGTTTCACAGTCGAGCTTGCGGACGTCGAGAAAGCTTGGCGGAGCGGGATGTCAAAGTTTCTCGTCCAGTAAGTACTTCCTCGCGTATTGCACTGAAGCAAAATTTAACGTCCGCAAGATAGGACAGCCGTATAAGATGGAGGTGGGAACCTGAAGTGCGTGCTCGTGTTCAGCGGCGGGATCGATTCGACCACGCTGCTCTACTACCTGCTCGAAGAGGGTTACGAAGTTCACGCATTAACATTCTACTACGGGCAGAGACACTCGAAGGAAGTCGAGCACGCGAAGCTCATCGCCGAAAAGGCGGTGGAGAGAGGAAAGGTTCTGCACAGACTCGTAGACCTATCGGCTGTGTCGGAACTTATAGCTGCAGGAGCTCTGATGGGGAATGGAGAAGTTCCGAAGGGGCTCTACAGCGAGCCGTCGCAGAGGGCAACGGTAGTTCCCAACAGGAACATGATTCTGCTGTCAATAGCCGCCGGCTACGCTGTGAAGATAAACGCTGGGGAGGTATTCTACGCAGCCCACAAAAGCGACTACAGTGTATATCCTGACTGCAGAAAGGAGTTCGTTAAAGCTCTCGATGCAGCAGTCTACCTCGCGAACCTCTGGAATCCCGTAGAGGTAAGGGCTCCATTCGTCGATATGACGAAAATCGAGATAGTAGCCCTCGGTCTGAAGCTGAACGTTCCCTACGAGCTCACTTGGAGCTGCTACGAGGGTGGCGAAAGACCCTGTCTGAGCTGCGGAACGTGCCTCGAAAGAACCGAGGCTTTTCTGATGAACGGAGTGAGTGACCCTGCTCTCAGTGAGGAGGAGTGGGAGAGGGCGGTCGAAACGTACAGAAAGTTCAGGGAGCAAAGGGCTCCGAAATAACTTTATAAATTTTTGTTACACAAAAGCTGCATGAACGACCCGTTCGCGACGCTCAGCGGACTTTTCTGGATTCTGCTCTTGCTGTACCTCATACTGGCTCCGCAGCTCAGACACCAGCAGCTGCTGGCTGCGAGGCGGAGAGTAATGAGGAAGCTGGGCGAGAGGAGGGGGAGCAACGTCGTAACGCTGATCCACAGGCAGGAGACGATAGGTTTCCTCGGCATACCTATTTACCGCTTCATCGACATAGACGACTCGGAAAAAGTCCTGAGGGCTATAAGGAGCACTCCGAAGGACAAGCCGATCGACCTGATAATCCACACGCCCGGAGGCTTGGTTCTGGCGGCTACTCAGATAGCAAAAGCCCTGAAGGATCACCCGGCTAAGACGACCGTCATAGTGCCGCATTACGCCATGAGCGGGGGCACACTGATCGCTCTAGCTGCTGACGAGATTGTAATGGACCCGCACGCCGTTCTTGGACCGCTCGACCCGCAGGTCATGAACTATCCTGCCCCCTCGATACTGAGAGCTGTCGAGAAGAAGGAGCCGAAGGACATCGACGATGAGACGTTGATACTCGCAGACATCGCGGAGAAGGCTGTAAATCAGGTCAGGCAGACGGTCTACGAACTTCTGAAGGACAAGCTCGGGGAGGAGAGAGCCAGGGAAGTTGCGAGGATTCTGACCGAGGGTCGCTGGACGCACGACTATCCGATAACGGTAGAGGTTGCGAGGGAGCTCGGGCTGAACGTGTCAACGGACGTTCCGGCTGAAGTTTACGAGCTGATGGAGCTCTACCCCCAGCCGATGATGCAGCGCTACGGCGTCGAGTTCGTTCCGACACCGAAGAGGGCTAATCAACAAAAATGACCTCGAAACCCATGTTTTTGAGTATCCTCGCAGCCTTCCCGCTGCACGCGAACTCGGTTTCGCCCTCGGCATAGCGTTCAACGACTTCGAGCGCCTCCTTCAGCGGCTCTCCTCCCTCCTCGATGGACACTCGAAGTTTCATGTCGAGTAAAATCGATGCATCGACGTCAGTTTCGCTGAAAGTGATGGCGTCAACACCTTCAACGCACCCGAGCCAGTAGATCACGATCCCCTCGCCGAAGAGTCTCCTGTAGTGGGAGTACTGCCTCCTCTCGTAGGCTTCGTGAACGAAGGGGTCGCCGAACAACGCTTTGCTCTCCACCCATCTCACATCCACACCGTTTATCCTGACAGGCTCCTCGAAAAGGGCGTCCGGCGTCTTGCTGAACTCACCCCTCAGCTCCCTTTCCGTTCTGTAATAGACTCCGAGGCTTTCGAGGAACTCTTCGAGCAACCTTTCCCCGAGTCTTCCCCTTGCAGCCTGTAACCTCGCTGCAACCGGGGAGTAGACGTAGTCCCTCGTCACGGCTTTCCACACAACTTCTCCGAGCTCGCAGCTGTAGGGGTCGTTCAGCGCTCTGTTTATCTCCTTAGCCGAGAAACCGAGACCCTTGAGGAGCAGTCTCACCTTCATTACCGGCGGGAGCGTTAGCCACCTCGGAAACTTCCTTTCCCTCTTCCAGAACTCCACTATTTCGTCGACACGGTTCGCGAAGACTTGGTACTTTCTCTTGACACTCTCGACCCTCTTCTGCAGCAGTATAGAGTGCAGAACCCCTCTCGGAAGTTCGAACTTGTTGAGGTCTCTTACGTCCCTAAGCTCCCTCCTTATCCTCACGAAGTCACTAACCTTGATCCTCATCTCTCCTCACCGAGTAAACGAAGAGCACCCGAACCCTTCCACCTCTCACCCCGGCATAGCTCGAACTGAGCTTCACCCTGAACTTCCCCAGCTTCTTGATCCTCGAAATGAAGCGGCGCGCGTCGTTTACGTCCTCGAAATACACGTCCACGCCCTCACTCCTGTCGATCTTACCCCCGAACTTCTCCGCCAGCTTCGCGAGCTCCTCGCAACCCCGTAGCTGAACCACGCACGGGTGTTTCAGACTCCTACCCTTTTGCATGCGTTCACCACCGGGCACTCCTCGCAGATAGGCTTTTGCGGCTTGCAGACGGTCTGACCGAACCCCACAAAAACCTCGTTGAGTTTCCTCCAAAGTCTTTTCGGAACGACCTTCTTTAGCTCCTCCTCCGTTTCCTCGGGCTTCCTCGTCGAAACCCAGCCGAGTCTGTTCGCTATCCTGTGGACGTGCGTGTCCACCGCTATCACGTCCTTCCCCATCCTGCTGAGGACCACGTTCGCAACCTTCCTGCCGACGCCCGGGAGTTTTATCAGCTCCTCGAACTTTTCCGGCACCTTCGAGTCGTACTTCTCGACGAGCGTTTTCGCCAGCTCCTTCAGCTTCCTCGCCTTCACCCTGTAAAATCCGACACCCCTTATCAGCTCCTCGATCTCCTCCTCGCTCATCTCCGCGAGATCCCGGGGAGATTTGACCCTGTCGAAGAGTCTCCTTACGGCTTCGCTCGTGACTTCATCGCGGGTTCTGGAACTCAAAACGGCTGCTACGAGGGTTTTGAATGCGTCCCCATCCTCGTACTTGAAAACTGGAGCGTTTCTCTTCCTCGCCTCCCTCTCCATCGCCTCTATGACCTCCTCGAAATCCACGGGCAGGCTTATCTGCAGTGGTTTAAAGCTTAACGCGTGAGGGTCTACTTCGTCATCGACCTGAAGGGCGGGAAGGTCGTTGCAGCCAGAAGGGGGGAGAGGGAGAAGTACCCTCCGGTCGCAGCGGTTAGCGAGATCGTCGACACAAGCGACCCACTCGAAGTCGTGGAAATCATCTCTCCACGCTACCTCTACGCGGCGGACCTCGACAGAATAACCGGCACCGGCGACAACGTAGCTGTGCTCGAAGAGATCGCCGGAAGAGTTGAAGAGCTCGCAGCCGACTGCGGATTCAGAGACAACGCGGAACTTGAAGGGTTGCCTTTCAAACCCGTAGTCGGAAGTGAGACCTTCGACCTAACGAGGCTCGCCAGAAAGTGCTACGTTAGTCTCGACTTCAGAGAGGACTTTCTAGACGCCTCCGGGAAACTCGGCGATTGGAAGAGAGCTGTGGAGCTGCTCAACACACTCGAAGTCGAAGCCGTAATCGTGTTACCGCTCGGCAGCGTGGGAACTATGTCTGCGAACTTCGAGCTCGCCGAGAAGGTTGCGGAGCTCAGCGATCATCCCGTGATGCTCGGCGGAGGGATTGGGGGAGTAGAAGACCTCGAAAAGGCTAAGGAGCTCGGACTGGCTGGAGTCCTCGTGGCTACAGCCGTGCACAGGAGGAGGATTCCGCTCGAAATCGTGAGGAGGGGACGCATTTAGCGGTACATGTAGTCCTCGCTTCTAACCTTTCCGAACAACCTCTGCATCTTCCAGACCACGAAGAGTTTGCAGCGGTAAACCTGCTTCAGCGAGTCCATGAACATGTTCTTGTTCAGTCCGTCGAAGTAGAGCTCGCGCGTGAAGTTGAATATCTGCGGATCTTCCGCGCTCGGCAGTATCTGAAAACCTGTTTCGAGGAAAAGCAGGCTGAAGCGTATGTCCCACATGATCTCCTCTCTCCTCTCTCTGCTCATGCTCATGAGAGCCCTGTAGTGTTCCTCCGCAAGCTTCACGCCGCTCGCTATAACGACCATGTCGTCGCGGTTCTTCGGAAAAATAACGTCTATAACTTGCCCGGAGTTCGGCGGAAGCTCAGCCAGGAAGTGGGCTTTAGCCGCATCGTCTGCGATTCTGTCCTTGTACAACCCCTCCTCGACGAGCCAGGTTCTTACCCTCTCGATCATGGCTGAACCTTACGAAGCTCGACGTTAAGACCTTCGGTCTCCACGAGTGCGTACCTCCTCTCGAAGACGGGTCCCGGGTTCACAGCCACGAAGGAACCTCTGAACACTCCGGGCGACTCGTGGATGTGCCCGCACATTATAAGCTCGAAGTCGTCGGCGTGTCTTCTTATAACCTCACAACCCGCGTGCATTCCGAACCTCGTCCTGTCGAGGATACCCTTCGGCGGGCAGTGGCTGAGCAGGAAGTTCCTCTCACCGAGCCTAAATTTAGAAAAGAAGAACTCCATTTCGTCTTCTCCGTATTCGGAGGGTGTGTTGAAGGGTGTAATTCCGCTTCCGCCCACGCCGTGGAGCACGAAGTCGTCCACCCTGACGCTCCTCGCGTGAACGAACTCGATCGCGTCGAGGTCGTATTCGAGTATCTCCTCGTAATCGCAGTTCCCGTGAACGGCGTAGGCGTAGCCGAACTTCGCGATGATCGCATCCGCATGCTTAACGTCTTCGCTTCTAAAGTTTGTTATGTCGCCGGCTATTGCCACGATGTCGAAGCTGGCATCTGCGAGAACTCTCTTGAGGTTCCCAAAGGACGAGTGGATGTCAGATATCAGCAGTATCTTCATGCGCATCGGTCGACTCGGGACTAAAGGTCTTTACGTCTCAATAAAATTTCGACTCTCGAAAGAAGATTTTATAAAAAGTTACGGCTATTATCTGCTATGAAACCTGTAGAGATAAAGGACGGAATATACTGGGTTGGAGCGATAGACTGGTTCGAGAGGGACTTTCACAACTTCAGCACGCCGAGGGGGTTAACGTACAACTCCTACCTCATCCTCGACGACAAGTTGACACTGGTCGATGCGGTGAAGCACAAGTTCGTCGGAGAGGCTCTCGAGAGGATAAGCGAGCTCGCAGACCCATCGCAGATCGAGTACGTGGTGGTTCAGCATGTCGAGCCGGATCATTCGAGCGGACTTGCCGATATAATGAGAGTCGCGAAGGATGCGACGATAATCTGCAGCCAGAGGGGTAAGGAGGGGATATGCAAGTACTTCGACTGCGAGGACTGGAGGATTCAGGTCGTGAAGGGAGGAGATGAGCTGAAGATAGGCAAGAAGACGCTGCTCTTCGTAGACATGACGATGCTTCACTGGCCCGACAGCATGGCTACCTACGTAAAAGAGAGTAAAGTTCTGCTCTCCAACGACGCCTTCGGACAGCATGTAGCCAGCGCAGCAAGGTTCGACGAAGAGTTGGGAATCGAAGAAACGCTGTACTGGGCTAAGGTTTACTACGCGAACATACTCATGCCGCTGGCATCGCTGATCAAGAGGAAGATCGAAGAGATAAAGAAGATCGGACTTGAGATCGACGTGATAGCTCCGAGCCACGGCGTAGCCTGGAAGAACCCCGCAAAGGTAATCGAAGCCTACGAGCGCTGGGCGAACTTCGAGAGCGAAAACAAGGTCGTGGTGGCTTACGACACCATGTGGAACTCCACGGAGAAGCTCGCAATGGCTATAGCTGAAGGAGCCGGAAGCGAAGGTGCGGACGTAAGGTTGTTCCACCTGAGAAAAGACCCGTGGACGTTCGTAGTCACGGAGATCCTGGATGCGAAGGCTATAGCCGTCGGATCGCCCACAATTCACAACGGCTTGTTCCCACCCGTCGGTGGATTCCTGACGTATCTTAGGGGTCTCAAGCCGCAGAAGAAGAGAGCTCTAGCCTTCGGCTCCTACGGATGGAACGGAAACGCTGTAAAGGAGATACAGAAGGTCTTCGAGGAACTGAAGTTCGAGACGCTCGAACCTCTGATGGTGAAGTTCAGACCCACGAAGGAGGAGCTCGAAAGGGCTTACGAGCTCGGAGCTGAGCTGGCAAGATGATCGTCGGAATCTGCGGAAGTCCGAGAAAGAAAGCCACGGAGTTCGTGCTCAACGAAGCTCTGCGAATGCTCAGCGAGCTTGGTTTCGAAACCAAATTTTTCACTGTCAGGGGTAAGCAAATCTCTCCCTGCCAGCACTGCGACTACTGCCTGAGACACAGGAAGTGCAGGATTGAGGACGACATGCTGGAGCTCTACGAACTGCTTAGGGGGGCGAGGGGGATAGTGATGGCTACACCCGTCTACAACGGCGGCGTCAGCGCTCAGCTGAAAGCGGTGATGGATCGCTGCCGCGCTCTGGTTGCGGCGGATTACGACTTCTTCCGCGGCAAGGTGGGGATGGCTATAGCGGTCGGGGGAGACAGAATAGGCGGTCAAGAGCTCGCGATCCAGCAAATTTTAACATTCTACATCCTGAACGGCATAATTCCTGTGAGCGGAGGGAGTTTCGGTGCGAACCTCGGAGCAACTTTCTGGAGCAAAGATACGCTCGAGGGCGTTAAGGAGGACGAAGAGGGCTTCAGGAGCTTGAGGAAAACCGTTAAGAGGTTCGCCGAAATGCTCAGGCTGGTGGTCGGCGATGGTTAACAGGGTGGCGTGGGGGATAACCGGCAGCGGCGACAGGTTGCCCGAGACCGTCGAGGTGATGAAGAAGATCAAGAAGAGCTACCCGGATGTCGAGATCGCCGTTTACTTATCGAAAGCCGGCGAGCGGGTAGTAAAACATTACAGGCTCATGGACGAGCTTCGCAGCTCGTTTAGGGTTAGAGTAGAAATAGACCCTAACACACCCTTTTTAGCCGGACAGCTTCAGGTCGGAAGGTACGAGTTCCTGCTGATAGCGCCAGCAACCTCGAATACAGTCGCGAAAATAGCGGTTGGAATAGCCGATTCTCTGCTTAGCAACGCGGCGATAATGGCTCTGAAAGCCTTCGTCCCAGTCTACATCATGCCCTCGGACTACAGGGAAGGAGAAGTCGTAACAAAACTCCCGGACGGCAGGGAGCTGAAGCTGAGGGTTAGGAAGGAGGACGCCGAGAACGTCAGGAAGCTCGCAGCCATGGACGGTGTAACGATCCTAGAAAAACCCGAGGAGATATTCGACGTCTTCAGAAAGCACTTTGGAGATCCGAGATGATATGCAAGTTCTGCGGCAGCAGGGGGCTTAAAGTCCTGCCACTCACGCTGGGGGCACACCTGAAGGAGGAGCACTGGGACGAGATAGACGAGAACTTCTACTTCTGCCCTTCACCGGACTGCGAAATCGTCTACTTCAACAACCTGCGCGACGTTTACTTCACAAAGTCCGACGTGAGGACGAGGGTGGGGATAAAAGAAAAAGAGGAGCCGAAGCCCCTCTGCTACTGCAATAGGGTCACGGAAAGGAAGCTGCTGGAAGCAGTCGAAAAATTCGGCTTGGAGAAGGCTATAGAGATTACGAGGGTCGGGAAGGGCAGGTGGTGCGTCGTTACAAACCCCTCCGGCAGGTGCTGCGAGTGGTATCTCAGGGACTACATCCGGCAAACTACTGAGAGTAAGGGGAAAAGGTTCAAGCTGAGACTCCGCGGATTGAGCTGCGAGGGTTGCGTGAGCGTTGCAAAAGCTGCGATGGAGAGCGCGGGAGCAAGGGTGCTAAGAATATCGCTCGAAGAGGCAGAGGTGGAAGCAGAAGACGTTTCTAAGTGCTTAGAGGCGCTCAGGAGTGTCGGCTACGACGCAGAGATCTAAAAAATTTTTTATTCTGCGAGTAGCGAGGTATTGCGAGGGCTCGTAGCTCAGCGGTAGAGCGCCGCCTTTGCGAGGCGGAGGCCCCGGGTTCGAATCCCGGCGAGTCCATTACATATTTTGCGGACACGTTTAGCAGGAGAAGAAAAGAGAACAGGAACTAAACGTGCGGGTTCTCGATCACTGTCGCTCCTCCCTGTCCTCCGCCACCGCAGAGTGTCGCGACACCGTATTTGGCTTCCTCTATGTTCAGGATTCTTGCCAGAGTTCCGACGAGCCTTATTCCGCTGGCAGCAAGCGGGTGTCCGATCGCTATCGCTCCTCCCTTGACGTTCACCC
>JBEVCD010000006.1:0-14082 GCA_040514265.1 Archaeoglobaceae archaeon
ATACTATTACTACTTTTAAGTAGGATCGTGCGGTATTTTGCTGACGCTAGCAACAGGTTTATATTTTAAAAACTGAAACGGCGGAGATGAAAGTAGCAATTATAGGCGGCGGAGCTGCGGGGATGACCGCTGCCTCCCGCATAAAAGTTCTTAAGCCGAGCTGGGAGGTGACGGTTTTCGAAAAAACCCCCTACGTCAGCCACGCCCCGTGCGGGATACCCTTCTACCTCTCCGGCGTCGTGGAGCACTTCGAGGAACTCTGCACTTATTCTGTCGACTTCTTCAGGCAGGAGAGAGGCATCGACGTCCGCACGGGCGTTGAGGTCGAGGAGGTCGGCGAGGGTTACCTCGTAGCCGGTGGTAAGGAGTTCGAGTGGGACCTGCTGCTCTTTGCAACCGGAGCTAAAGCCGAAAAACTTGGAGTTGAGGGCGAGGACCTCGAAGGCGTCCACCATGTCGACATAACGAGTGCTCAGAGTATAAAGAGAAAGCTCCTACAAGCCGACAAGGTGGCGATCGTCGGATCGGGCTACATCGGCGTTGAGATGGCTGAAGCTGTGCTGAGGCTCGGGAAGAAAGTCTTCGTCATCGAGAGAGAAGAGAGACCGCTCCCGGAGTACGACGCCGAAATAGCTGCCGTTCTTAAAGCGGAGATGGAAAAGAGGCTCGACCTCAAGCTTTCGGAGAGAGTGGTGGCGTTCGAGGGAAAGGACAAGGTGGAGAGTGTTGTCACGACGAAGGGCGAATACGAGTGCGACGCCGTCATCGTTGCTGCTGGCGTGCGACCGAACACGGAGCTTGCTGAGGGCTTCGTCGAGCTCGGAAAGAGGGGGGCGATAAGGACAGACAGCAGGATGAGGACGAGTGTGGAAAACGTTTACGCCGCCGGCGACTGCGCGGAGTCGATAAACGTCGTAACCGGAAAGCCCGACTGGATACCCCTCGCAGCTCCGGCGAACAAGATGGGATACGTAGCAGGAGTTAACATGGCTGGGAGCTACCTGGAATACCCCGGGTCGTTGAAGAGTCAGATAACGAGCTTCTTCGACCTCGAAATCGGAAAGGCTGGACTCAGCGAGCATGAGGCTATAAGAGAAGGATTCGAAGTGGTCTCGGCTTTCATAACCTCGCGAACGGCTGCGAGGTACATGCCGGACGGTGTGATACACCTCAAGGTCGTAGCCGATAGGAGCGGAAGGCTCCTCGGCTTCCAGGCGATGGGGAAGGGGGTAGTCATGCGCATATACGCCGCTTCAGCTCTGCTCTACAAGGGGTGTAACGTCAGAGACCTTTTCTTCACGGACTTCCCCTACTACCCGCCGATCTCGCGTGTTTGGGACCCCCTCGTCGTCGCGGCGAGAAACCTCTTCAGGAAGCTCGGGCTACCGTAAGCTAGAAAATCTCCTTAGGCTAAACTTCTCGTGGTTCGCGGGCTTGAGAGGTACGAAGCCATAAACCGCAACGAGGCTGCGGCGAAGTTTCAGGTGGCGAAGAGGCTGGAAGCAGAAATAGTCGAGGGTCTTGAAGCCATGAAGGATGAGCACGACAGGCTGAAGAGGGAGTTCAGAAAGCTCCTCGCCGAAAGCGACGCAGGCATTTTAAAGGAGAGCGAAGCGGACTACTCCTTCCTCCACCTCAAGCGCGACATGCTCTACGAGATGCTCAAGAGCTGCAACTTCTGCGAGAGGCGCTGCGGCGTCAACCGTTTCGAAAAGAAAGGTTTCTGCAAGTGCGGGGTTACGAGCTACTTCAGCAGCGAGTTCCTGCACTTCGGAGAGGAGCCGGAGCTCGTCCCCTCACACACGATATTCTTCAACCGCTGCACCTTCGCGTGCGTATTCTGTCAGAACTACGATATAGTCTACGACGACGACTACATAGCTGAGCCAAAGGAGCTGGCGTACCTAATCGACGTCCGCCGCCGGCAGGGTAGCAGAAACGTTAACTTCGTCGGCGGAAATCCGGATCAGCACGCGCACACGATAGTCGAGACTCTGATCTACGTAAAGTCGAATATACCGGTGGTCTGGAACTCGAACATGTACCACAGCAGCGAGCTGGCGGAGGTAATCGAAGACGTTGTAGACGTCTGGCTCGGCGACTTCAAATACGGAAACGACGAGTGCGCGATGAAGTATTCCAAGGTCCCCCGCTACTGGGAGGTCGTCACGAGGAACTTCCTGAGAGCTAAGGACAACGGCGAGCTGCTCATAAGACACCTCGTGATGCCGAACCATATAGACTGCTGCACGGCGAAGATCGTCAGGTGGGTGGCTGAGAACCTCGGAAGAGACGTTCGATTCAACCTCATGTTTCAGTATTACCCCACCTTCAGAGCGTGGGATTATCCAGAGATATCCCGCCGCCTGAGCTTGGAAGAAATGAGGAGAGCCGAGAAGATAGCGAAAGAATACCTTACGAACCTCGTTTAGTCGAAAGAATTTCAGTGGATATCCCGCTCACCGAAGCAAGAGTCCCGCCAGTCGCACCTCTCGCAGTAGACTTTCCACCTGTCGAAGACATTTGGAACCTTCTCCGCCAGCTCTTCCCAACTCGTCTCCCTTCCGACGCCGAGCAGCTTTACGGCGTACTCGTCCATTTCCCTCACCTCCTTCTCCGAAGTAGGCGAGTATGCGCAGTAACCCCTGTTGTGCGGGCAGGCAATGCAGACGTCGTCGATACCATCTACAACATCTATCTTCTCTTTTTTAGCTCTCTCGACAACTTTCCGAAGATTTTCAACGAAGACCTCGTCGTATCCGGCACCTCTGAAGAACTGCAGGCATATAAGGTGGTGACCACGCAGCCTGACCATGAAAAAGGGACGCGCGGACGTTTTTAAGTCTTTGTTACCTCCTCCTTCGGGGACAAGTTTTATATGTCCAGCAACGAACGTCTTACTGAAGCGGGGTGGGGTAGTCAGGTGATCCCGGCGGGCTCATAACCCGCAGATCCGTGGTTCAAATCCACGCCCCGCTATCCCCGTTCTTTCACCCCGCTCAGGTTTTAAACGGTGCAACGTAATTTTGCTGTGATACTGGCTAAAAACTGGGAGGACGCGAAAACCTCTCTGCTCGCCAAAATAATCGAGAGCGGCGTAAATTGCAAATCGAGGTTCGGTAGCTGCATAGTTGCCGATCCAACCCTAGTGGTCGTCGAGAGATGCGAACCCCTCGACCTCGAATTCGACTACGACGTCTGCGGGGAGAAGTACTCCGGGAGGGTTGCGGAAGTATTCGATGTGGCAGCGAGAAAGCTGAAAGCGACACCACACACGAGGAGGGCATCGATCCCGATCTGGCGTCCGAAGGATCACCTCTGCGAGCATCCACCTGCGGTGACAGAGATATCGTTCCTCTTCGACGGAAAGCTCCACCTAACAGCTTACATACGCTCACTCGATGCTCTTAACTACTTCGAGCACAACTACGACTTTCTCGCCACCACGCTGGCTGAGATGTGTGCAGCCACGGGCTTCGAAGCTGGAAGCATCGCGTTCCTCGTCGGCGCACCTCACGTCTACGAGAGAGACGCTACAAGAGCGGAAAGCTCAGCCGGAAACGCCAGGGAAGTCTACGGCTACACGGAGCTCGCAACGCACATCGTCGACGACTACATATCCTCAGCCTGGCACTCGGCGCTGGAAGTAATTTACAACAACGGCAGGAGGAAGAGGACGGAATGGGAGATGTTCAGCGGACAGGAAGAGACCCTCTTCGTCCACAGGATGTTCATCGAGGTGAAAAAGCCAGAAGAAAACAGATTGCACGACAAGGCTCCATTCACGGAAAGCTACGCCGTGGAGTACGCGCACGACTATGTCATTTACGCTGCGAAGCTGCACGAGAGGGTGAGGGAGCGAATTCTGAAGGAGGGAGAGGAGTACACTTACGCCGAGAGGGCTCGATACTGCGAGAGGGACGAGGTCAAGGTTGATCAGCTTTACGAGGTCGTCGAGAAGCTGAAGTCCGACAGGTGTCGGAGAGACTGTTACGTCGGTATATCACGCCCCTGGGACCTGCTGAGCGATGATCCTCCGTGCTTACGCGGCTATCAGTTCATAGCTCCCAGGGAGATGAGGGGCGTGTTCTACATGCGCTCCAACGACGCCTACGGAGCTATGCATGCGAACATGTTCGCGTTCTCACTCTTGACGAAATACGTCGCGGAGATCGTAGGCGTTGATAGTTACAGATACTACCACTTCGCACTCGACGCCCACATTTACGGAGGTTTCGTGAAAGCCGTCAGGGACATCCTCTACCCGGAGTCGCCGAAGTTCTCCGACTTCGTGTAATCACGGAAAGTATAATTTAGGAGACGCGAACAACGCTCATGCGCGAGTGCATAAACCTCCTATTCGAGAGGGTGTCGATAAGGAAGTTCAAACCCGACGACATCGACGACGACACACTCAGGCTGATCCTCGAAGCCGGCAACGCCGCACCGTCGGCTGGGAACCTTCAGGCGAGAGACTTCATCGTCGTGAGGAGCGAGGAGAAGAAGCTCAAGCTCGCTAGGGCTGCTCTGGGTCAGATGTTCATAGCCGAAGCACCCGTCGTTATCGTGGTTTGTGCGAACTATCCGAGGAGCATGCGCGTTTACGGTGAGAGGGGAAAACTCTACGCCGAGCAAGACGCGACGGCTGCCGTTGAGAACATCCTGCTAGCCGTAACAGCTCTGGGCTTGGGGGCAGTCTGGGTTGGAGCCTTCGACGAAAGAGCTGTAGCCGAAATCCTCGATCTTCCCGAGCACGTAAGACCGATCGCGATCGTTCCGGTAGGTCATCCGGCGGAGAAGCCCGGAAGGAGGAGCCGCTACCCGATAGAATACCTGACGCACTACGAGGGCTGGTAGTTTTCTTTTCTGAAAGTTCACTCCAGAATTTCTAAAAAAGAAATTTCCACATATCAGAAAAATCTTATATATTTTCCACCGCAGCACTACTACGACGGAAGGGGGTGGTGTGGAAGTGAGTAGGTTTAGAAGGGACGAGAAGGGATTCACAGGGCTGGAAGCGGCGATAGTGCTGATAGCGTTCGTAGTGGTTGCGGCAGTGTTCAGCTACGTCATGCTGGGAGCGGGTTTCTTCACGACGCAGAAGTCCAAGAGGGTCGTTGACACGGGCGTTCACCAGGCTTCGAGCAGCCTCACGCTGGACGGGCAGTACATCTTCCTGAACTGCAGCAGCTCTGCTGGCGGTCAGACGGGTTCAAACGGCAAAGTGGGTAAGATCTACTTCTACGTCACACAGACCGCAGGTGGAACGCCGGTAGATCTGAACAAGACGTCGATAGCCATAACCACGGCTCAGGGCTATTACCAGCTCTTCTTCGACGAATCGAACAACTGCGTGGGCGACGACACAGAATCCAAGCCCGGGTGCGGGTGGTGGTACGCGTCCGTCGTCGGCGACGGCGACAATGTCGTGGAGGTCAACGAGAAGTACAAGATAACGATCAACGTTACGGACACAGTCTGGCAGAACATTGGTAGCATCGCCCCGAACGACGTTATAACGATCGAAGTCCGCCCGCCGATAGGAGCACCGCTGACGATAACGAAGCAGATGCCTCCGAGCTTTACCAACCTGACCTACGTCTGAGGTGATGCCAGATGGTGCGAAGGTTTGTTAAAAACGAGAAGGGTTTCACGGGTCTCGAAGCTGCAATCGTGCTGATAGCCTTCGTGACCGTCGCAGCGGTCTTCAGCTATGTCCTACTAGGCGCCGGTTTCTTCGCAACGCAGAAGGGTCAGGAGACCGTCCACACGGGAGTCAAGCAGGCGACGAGCAGCATGGAAATCGTCGGCAGCGTCGTTGCGACGGGCGATGTGGCGAACGACAGGATTGCCAACGTTACATTCACGCTGCAGCTCGCAGCTGGTGGGCAGCCAATTGACCTCAACAAGACGCTGATAACTGTGCTCGTTCCGGACAAGGGTCAGTACAAGGAGTTCCACTACAACTACAGCACCGACTGTATCAACAACCCGCCGAGTACCGCTAAGGATGGCAGCGAGCCTTATTGCGTGAGGTGGATCTACAGCCTGCAGGGCAGCAATCCAGACGACTACCTCGAAGAATACGAAAAAGCCGAGATAACCGTATACCTGGCTTCGAACGATCTGAACGCCACTCCGAACACAGTGTTCATGATCGAAGTCAAGCCGCCGATAGGTGCAACGTATCCCATAGAACTCAAGGCTCCACCGACGATCGACGAGACAATGGTGTTGCTCAAGTAAAATTTTTTAATTTTTATTTTTGGAGGCGATAGTATGACTGAACTCGACCAGACAGCCATCGACGAGATTATCGCGAGCGCAGAGGCTGATACGACAGAGGGGAGGCTGGAGAAGCTTGAAAAAGAGGTCGAAACTCTGAAAGGTTCGATAAAACGCCTCCTCCTCGACATACGGGAGTTGATGAACAACCTCGAAAACCCCTTCCAGAACCTGCAGGCGCTGAGCGAAATTTCGCAGCGGGCTCAGTCAGCTCAGCCGCAGATACAGGTTGTGCCGGCTCCGCTCGACGTAGTTAGGAAGGAGGAGGAAGATAAGTCTGAGGAGGAAAATAAGTCTTCTGCTGAGGAGATTGAAGAAGAAGGTGCTGGAGTTGGGGATGAAATCCGTGTTGAGGTACCAAAAGTCGAATCTCAGGTTTACGCTCATGAAAAAAAGGTTGAGGAGGTGGTGCCAGAGAGTGTCGGTGTGGAGGGTGCTGTTAAGTTCGACGTGGTCTCGCTCTACCGCCTGATGAGCTGGGTCAGGGACATGCTTGAGAAGTACGACTCGAAATCACTGCGGTTGATGCTCGAAATATTCGCCACGGCTGGGTACATAGGGGATGACACCAAGAACTTCGTGTCGATGGTAGCGGAGCTCGTAGAGAACAACGACGGCTTGGAGGGAATAATCGTCGACCTCTACAGACTCCGCAAGATAGTGGAACCCGACGACGTCTCAATGGACTCACAGCTGCTGACGCTGATACTCGAAAAGAGGCTGTGATGATGGGAGATAATGTCAAGGGAGGTGATAACAACATCGATACTCCTGATAGCCTCGGTGGTAGCGGTTACCGCCGCCATTATGGTCATACTTCCAGCCATTAAGGATCTGTCCCACACCTACACGTCGGTAGCGACGAGGTTGAACGAGAAGGTCGAGACGGACTTCGAGATAATCTTCGTCAAAGCCGTGCAGAACTCTTCGGGCGTCGACGTAAGCTTCTGGGTCAAGAACGTCGGAAAGCCTATAAACATCGACCTCCTCAACAACAGCGACGTCTTCATAGTCTCCAGCTCCCAGTTCTTTCACTTCACCCTCACAGACCCGAACGTCAGCTACTCGATCGAAAACGGCGACGGCGACTCTTACTGGGAGACGGGCGAAACGCTGAATGTTACGGCGACATCGCTGCAGCTTCAGAGCGGAGTTTATGAGCTGACTCTGGTGCTTTACAACGGTGCAAAGGAAAGCGACTGGTTCTCGTGGTGATACCATGGGCTTCGAGAACGTCGTCGCCTCGATCATGCTAACGATCGCCATAATCGTCGCAGCCTACACGTTCCTGAGCGGAACCGGGCTGCTGGCTGAAACGACGATCGAAAGCTACCGCAGCTCCGCCGAGAAAGCTCTGGAAAGACTCTCGACCTCGATAGAGATTCTGAACGTTAGCTATTCGGGTGGTGAGATCGTGTCCGAGGTCAAAAACGTTGGAAGTGTGAAGTTCGCGGACTTTGTGGGATTTGACGCGTTCATCTACGGAGTTACGGACAGCGGAGAGCGTATCGCAGACTACGTTTCCGGCAACTTTACGATCGTCGACGAGATAACGAATCCGGGCATATTCGACCCGCACGAGACCGCGATCTTCAGAACGAGTTACTCGCTCCAAAACGGCACCTACGTCCTGCAGATCTGCACATCTAACGCTGTTTGCGACAGCTTCGAGTTCGAGGTGAGGTGATATGAAAATCGACGAGATTGAGGAGGAAGTTAAGAAGAACATACTTTCGAGCGGGAACAGCGAGATAGACAAGAGACTCGGGGGCGGAATTCCTCTCGGTTCACTAACGCTTATAGAAGGTGAGAACGACACCGGAAAGAGCGTCCTCTGCCAGCAGATAACCTACGGTGGTCTCGTACAGGGACATCGTGTAGCGTACTACACGACGGAGAACACGATAAGGAGTCTTCTAAAGCAGATGGAGTCGCTGAGTCTGGACGTTTCGGACTTCTACGCCTGGGGTTACCTCCGCATATTCCCCCTGCACCTCGAAGGCATGGACTGGAGCGCGGAGCAGATGAAGAACATCCTGAACCTTCTGGCGGACCACATCAAAGCAGTGAAGGAGAACGTGGCGGTTATAGACTCTTTGACGATGTTCACGACGTACTCGACGGAGGACGACATACTCGAATTCCTCACGAAGCTCAAGAACATCTGCGACAACGGTAAGACTATACTCATAACCCTACACCAGCACGCGTTCAAGGAGGACACACTTGTAAGGATAAGGGCTGCGTGCGACTGTCACCTCTTTTTACGGAGGGAACAAGTTGGCGATCGCTACGTCAGCGTCCTCGAAGTCCAGAAGGTCAGGGGTGCAAGGAAGACGACCGGAAACATTGTGAGCTTCGAAGTCGTTCCGGGGTTCGGGCTGAAGATAATTCCAATTTCGCAAGCGCAGGCTTAAATAGTCGATGATTACAATAATAACAATGGTGTCACTATGGGGGTCGAGGAAAAGGTAGAGTTCAGCTACAAGCCGAAGGGTTTCAACGGCGTCGCGGTGAACTTTCCTTTCAAACTCAGGAGTATCGAGGAGAATCACGATCACTCCAACCTCAAGAGCTGTGGAATCTACCGTCTGCTTCCGGACAGGATGAAGAGGGAGGTGGAGAAAAACCTCCACCTCCTCGAATACCTCCACATGATACCGATAGACAAAGTCGGCATTCCGAAGTTCGTCCCGAAGCTCGAAAGGAAGCACGGAGAGATAGAAAGTCCGAACCTCATATACCCCGCGGACGAGCAGATCTACATTCACATATACCCGGACAAGAACGACGTTAGGAACTACTACATACCCGTGGAACCGACGCTACTCACGGGAGTGGACGATCTGCTCAGAGAGGTCGAGATCAGACTCGTGGACTACATAACCGGCGTGGACTTCGACCCCGAAGATGCAGAGACGAAGAAGAAAATTCTGAAAGAAGCTCTCAGCCAGATATGTGAGATAGTCGATGAGAACTTCGTGTCCGACGAGGAGGCTAAGCTAAACCTTCTGCCAAAACCCAGGCTGAGCTTTTTCCGCAGAAACAGCAACAAGCTCAGGGTCACGGCTCAGCAGTACAAAGCCCTCGAATACGCGCTCATAAGGGACAAGGTAGGGCTGGGCATACTCGAACCCTACATCAAGGACAAGTACATCGAAGACATAAGCTGCAGCGGTCTCGGGCCGATATTCATCGAACACAAGATCTTCAAGGGTTTGAAGAGCGTCGTGGAGTTCAGGGATGAGGAGACTCTCAACCGCTTCATAATAAGGCTCGCGGAGCGCATAGGGAAGCCCGTTACCTACAAGGATCCGATAGTCGACGCGACTTTGCCCGACGGGAGCAGAATAAACATAGTCTACGGAAACGACATTAGCAAGAACGGGAGCAACTTCACGATCAGAAAGTTCAACGAGACTCCTTTCAGCGTTCTGCAGTTGATAGAGTTCGGCTCCCTCGACTACATGGTCGCTGGATACCTCTGGCTGCTGATAAATGAGGGGATGAGCGGCTTCATATGCGGTGAGACGGCTAGCGGAAAAACGACGCTTCTGAACGCGATAACGGCTTTCATAAGACCCGAGGCTAAGGTCGTTTCGATAGAGGATACCCCAGAGCTGCAGGTTCCGCACAAAAACTGGACGCGCGAGGTTACGAGGGGTAGCACGAGGAGCGGCAAGCTCGGCGAGGGGAGCGGGAGCGAGGTGACTATGTTCGACCTTCTGAAGGCTGCACTGAGGCAGAGACCAAACTACATACTCGTCGGTGAGATCAGGGGTGTGGAAGGCAACATAGCGTTCCAGGCTATGCAGACGGGTCACCCCGTTATGGCTACGTTCCACGCAGCCAGCGTGGACAAGCTAATACAGAGGCTGACCGCCGAGCCCATAAGCGTGCCCAAGACGTTCATAGACAATCTGAACTTCGTGGTTATCCAGAGCGCGGTTCGCAGACCGGACGGCAAGCTCGTCAGGAGGGTCATAAGCGTGAACGAAATAGTGGGATACAACCCGCAGAAGGGTGGCGTAAGTTACGTCGAGGTCTTCCAGTGGGACCCTGTCACGGACAAGCACGTATTCACCGGCTACGGGAGCTCTTACCTGCTCGAACAGAAGATAGCCACTCGACTCGGCATCCCGCCGAATAAGAAGAAGCTGATCTACAAGGAGGTCGAGAAAAGGGCGAGAATTCTGCAGTCCCTGCACGAGCAAGGAGTAACGGACTTCTACGACTTCTTCAAAGCGATCTCGAAGATCTGCAAGAGCGGAATCCTGAACATAAAGGTGTGAGCATGGAAGTAAAGACGTTCAGCTTTAGACTCGAAGCGAACTTCGGATTTTTAAAGAAGCTGAGCGGCTGGTTCAAGTCTTTGAGGGAGAATTTGCTGATGGACAACGATCTGCTGTTCACGCTCACCTACATGGCTTCTCTCTCCACGGCTAACCTCAGCAGGGACAAGATATTCGAGATGATAGCCGAAAAGGACTACGGACCGAGCAAGTACTTCAGGATGATCAGAGACCTCGCGCAGAAGTGGCACTACGACTACGCCACAGCCTGCAGCCTGGTCGCAGAGAAGGTGAAGCACGAAAGGCTCAGGAGGTTACTCGACAGGATGGCTAACGCAATAGCTGCCGGCGAGCCTGACGACGAGTTCCTCGAAAGGGAGTGGAGAACGTTCAAAACCGTAAGGAAGGACGAGTACGAGAGGTCACTCGAAAGTCTGAGGAAGTGGACAGACGCCTACGTCTCTCTCCTCGTCTCGGCTTCGCTGATATCGATCGTCTTACTCCTCGCTGTCGTAATATACAGCCCCAGGGACGCGGCAGCCACTCTCTACTCTGCCATACTCTCAAACGCAGCCGTTTGCGGCTTCGGAATCTTAATGCTCTCGCGAGCAGTTCCTAAAGACAGGAAGACGCACGATGCCGCGATAAAGTCAAGAGAGCAGAGGATGCTCACGAAGATGCTCCCGCTGTCGCTTGCAGCTGCGCTCGTTGCCTTCTGGTTCCTCACCCTGCTGCCGACGCTCCTCGGCGTTGACGAGGCGAGGTGGATGAGGGGTTGGGGATTTCTCGCGGTCGCCCTCTCGCTAACACCAGCAACTGCGCTCGCGAAGCTCGACGACTCCCGCGTGTCCGCGAGGGACGAAGCTTTCACGGTTTTCATAAGGAGTCTCGGCAGCATAAAGTCCGGAGCCGGAGTTTCGCTGGCTGAAGCCATGAGCAGGATAGACGAGAAGAACCTCGGAGCCCTCAAGGATTTGGTGAAGCAGCTCCACCGTCGCCTCTCGCTCGGTCTCGACCCGAAGCTCTGCTGGGAGCGCTTCGCCGGCGAGAGCGGTAGCTACCTGATCCACAAGTTCACGAACATATTCGTCGACGCAACCGACATGGGTGGCGATGCCGCTGTGGTGGGCGAGATCGTCGCATCATCGAACCTCGAAATGGTTCTCCTAAGGCTCAAGAGGGCTCTGATATCCTCGGGATTCATCAACCTCCTGATCCCGCTTCACCTTTCGATGGTAGGGCTGATCCTCTTCATAACCCAGATCATGGACGTCTTCGCGAGATACATCTCCGAACTCTTCGCCACACAGCTTGGCGGCGTGAGCATGGGCGAAGTCATGTCGAAGCTGCCCGGCGGACTGCAGCAACTAAACATCGGAATCTTCAGCGTGATCCCCTTCGAGCTTATGAATCGCTTTACCGTATTTACGATCCTCTCGCTCACAATAGCTAACACGATCGCCGCGAACATCGTGAGGGGTAGCGGCGGATACATGCTCGCCTACTATGCGGCGATATTCTTCATGTGCTCTGGTTTGCTCATGCTCGTAATCCCCCCGCTCGTGGACTGGATGTTCACTTTCCCGTCCTTCGTTGAGTGAGGTGGTATTATGCTCGAAATAGCGCTGGGAGCCGGGATCGCGGCAGGCTTGATGGCTGTTTCCTCGCTGCTCGAAAGGTCAGACGTAAGGAGTAAGCTCGGCAGACTTAAGCCCGGACTGAGGTCAAAAAGGAAGGAGGAGATGAAGAAGATAGACGAGAAGCTCGAAGAGGTCGTGAAGGAGTCACACACAAAGGAAAAGCTACAGGAAGTCGATGATTCCGAACTTGAGGAGGCTGCGAAGCAGGCATCCGAGAAGTTCAACGTCGAAGGCGACATTCTCAGCGAAGCCTCATCGGTTCCAGACGTCGATGTCGAGCCGGAAGAGGAGAAACTTCCGGAAGTTGAACTCTCAGAGGACCTCGAAATAAGCACTGAGGACATCGATCGGGACTTCGAAATAGGGGAGGATGAGGAAGAAGAAGCGGAAAAAGTGGACTTCGAGGAGGAGGACGAGTTGATATCGAAGATAGCCAAGGTCGCGGAGGTCGAAGAGGAGGAGGAGTTTGACCTGCTTAGAGATCTGAGGGGAAAGGAGTTCAGCGTCGAGGAGCTTGAGGCGGAGTTGAAGGAGGTCGTGGAGATGTTGAGGGGGATGAAGGGTGGCTAACGTGACGGAATACCTCTACGCAGCCTTCGCGATTGCGAGCCAGGTCTGGATGACGGACAAACGGGATCAGGCTCTGGACTTCACCTGCGAGCAGATCGCAGAACTCGATGACTGCACAGCTGTGATAATCTCCGACGAGAGGGGGGAATTTTACAGGATGAAGGAGAACGTTCTGCACTGCAGGTGGCTGAGGTACTTCCCCAAGTCGTTCAGCATGGTCATCAGCAGCGGTTGCGGATGCGAAGCTGAACACGAGATAATGCTTGCCATCCCTTACGACAGGGGCTGCGCAGCTTACGTTTTCCTCAGGGAATACTGCGAGGAGTGTGTTCAGGTTCTGAAGGATATATTCGTCCTGATCTCAAACTGCCTCAGGGCTATGAGGATAAGGGAGGAGAACAGGATAATGGTCGAGAGGCTGAAGGAGAACCTCGAACACTTCGCTTTCCTTTCCGACAGGCTACGGAATCCTCTCGCCGTCATCCTGGGCGTAACCGAGCTCGAAGGCGAGATCGATGTAGATAGAGCTTTCGAGCTGATCAGGAAGAACGCCCTCCGGATTAAGGAAACCCTCGACGAGCTGAGCCTTGAAGAGGTCCGGACCATAAAGCTCACCCAGGAGTTCGAGGGGTAATTTCACTTCGGTATTTTCGAGAAAGAAATTTTATACTAAAAAGAAAATTTTATTTTAGGCTGCGACGAGATGCTTAAGGGGGTGTCGGCATGGCTAAAAGCGATAAGATAAAGCAGAGGGAGGAGGAGGCGAGGGAGTCCTACGAGCTCGTAAAGGAAGTTTTCAGGAACATGCCCGGATACGTGATCTTCGTAGGCGAGGACGGGAGGATAAAGTTCGCTAACGAGAACGCCGCGAGGCTTGCTGGCTACGAGAAAGCCGAAGACGTCGTAGGGCTGAGACCCACCGACATAGCCGTGGTGCACGGAAGCTACGCTGAAGCGGCGAAGGAGCTCATGAAAGCGATTAAGGAAAGGAGGAAAGTAGAAAATCTGGAGATGAAGCTCGTTTCCGCGAGCGGCAGGGAATTCTTCGCATCCGCATCGGTTTATCCGGTCTTCGTAGGCGGCGAGTTCGTGGGATCGATAGAGGTCTTCATGGACATCACGGACGAAAGGAGGAAAGAGATGGAGCTGGAGGAGATTCTGAACAAGCTACCCGTTGCAGCCTTTGTTATCGGGACAGACCATAAGGTGAAGTTCTGGAACAGAGCATGCGAGGACATTACGGGAGTCAAGGCGGAGGAGATAGTCGGGACGAACAGGCAATGGTATCCCTTCTA
>JBEVCD010000007.1:0-42825 GCA_040514265.1 Archaeoglobaceae archaeon
GCAAAAGAATACACTGGAGCTGATGACTGGGCTGACGATGCCGCTGTAGGAGTGAGGAAGATCAAAGCTCTGGTGGGGGTGGAGTAGATGGATGCGGAGCAGCTGCTTGAGGAGAGGAGGCAGAGAATTGAGGACGTGATAAAGGGGAAGGAGCCGGACAGGGTTCCAGTAATGGGGGCTACCACCGTATGGCACGGTGCCTATGCCGGATACACAACTAAGGAAGTTCTCTTCGACTACGAGAAGTGCAAGGATGCAGCTTTGAAAGTTGCGAGGGATTTCGACTTCGACACATTCACCGTCGTTGCCGGGCTGGAGGGGATGATCTACACCGTCGCTTTCCTGAATCAGCCCGAAGTCGCTTCCGCTGCGAGGTTCATTCTGGGTCCAACACACCTCGTGCTTCAGGACGTTTACACGAGGTGGCCCGGATACGAGCTCGACGAAAACGCGCACCCGCAGTATATAGGCAAAGAGATAATGAAGGTGGAGGAATACGACCAGCTGGTTGAGAACCCTCTGGAGTTCATAAACAGGGTGGCGATGCCGAGGATAAACAAGAAGCTCAGTAATACCGGCTCCGCAGAATACAACGCAGCTCTCGCTAAATACGGTATGGAACTCGCAAGGTTCGGAGCATTCATGGCGGAACTATCGATAGAGATGGCGAAACTCGGATATCCGACATTTCCCATGTCATGGAGCTACGCCCCGCTTGATCTGATAAGCGATTTCCTGAGGGATATAAAGAACATGGTCCTTGATCTCTATAGAGTTCCTGAAAAGGTGAAGGAGGCGGTTGAGGCTGTAACACCGTTGCTGATCAAAACTGCCGAAATCTCAGCTCCACCGATTGAGATTAGGAAGCAACTTTTCGGCACCGACATCGTCGAGTGCTTCTTCCCGCTGCACCTCAACGAGTATCTCAACCCCAAGCTTTACAACGAGTTCTACTGGCCCTCACTGAAGAAGGTTTTTGAAGAGGTAATAAAGATGGGGCAAACGCCCTTCGTGCTGTTTGAGGGAAGGCACGACGCCCACCTCGAAACATTGCTTGAGGTTCCAAAGAAGAAAATCGTGGGTGTTTTCGAGAAAACAGACCCCAGGAAGGTCAGAGAAGTGCTGGGAGACCACGTAATACTCGTCTCAGGCCCACCAAATTCACTGCTGATCGGAGGCACTCCGCAGAAGGTCGAAGACTTCATGAAGAGCCTGCTGGAGGACTGCAAGGAAGGAGGAATGATGATCTGGCCCGGAGTTGATGGCGGAATATCGAGAGACGCGAGACCTGAAAATATTAAGGCTGTGATTGAAGCTGTGAAAAAATACGGGAAATATTAATTCCTTAATTTTTAGGTGATTGCATGCTGAATTTCGGGATTAGTGGAAAGTACCGTCACCTCTATCCGATAACTGCTGCAATTTTAGCGATGTTTGCGATGATCGCACTCATCTGGAGCCAGTTCTATCCGTATATAATGAGGTTTTACGATCTTGATGAGATCGCTCCCATCGCTCTTTCAGCATCAATTTCAGCATCCGGAATGCTGATCTTTCAGATTGTTGCCGGATTTATTGCAGACAGGTTTGGGCCCAAATTACCGATGGCTTTGGCTGGAGCCTGCTACCTTGCAGGCATGAGCGTAATTTCGTGGATGTTCAGCTACGAAGGCTGGGAAGCAGCGAGAGTTTACTGGTACGCTGGAAGCTTTATTGTCGGCATTGGAGCAGGTTTCTATGTCGGAACTTTTCCGGTGGTTATAGGCAGGTGGTTTCCCGACAGCCCGGGAAGGGCTTTCGGCATAACGATCTTCGGACAGAACATCTCCCCGCTAATCATGTCCCCCCTCGCCGCTTATCTGATAACCAACACCGGGCTGCCAAACACATTCGTATCGCTCGGGTTGCTCGTATTCGCGCTTATGTACTTAATAGGATTTGTCCTCTGGAAAATTCCCTCACACGACTGGCTTCCAGAAGGTTTCAAGCCTCCATTGGAAAGTGGAGACGCTCACTTCTCCCTAAGCCAGGCGGTGAGAGATGCGAGGTTCTGGATCCTCTTTACAGTGATGTTCTCAACAGCCATAGGCTGGTTCCTGATCCTGATGAATGTCGCCACGATAATTATGGAGGGGCTGGCAGAGAAGGCTGGAATAGATGCGGAATACGTTGCAGGATCATTTGTCCCACTCTTCATGTCCGTCACGGCAGTAGGTAACGCTGTGGGAGCATTAGCGTGGGGGACGATAAACGACAGAATCGGTGGACCTTTAAGGACTCTCCCGCTGATATACGCGATTGGAGGAATAATGATAGTCCTGTTTTATTTAGCTTACACGAACCCGTTGCTAATCTTGCTGGTGGGAATTCTGCTTTACTTCGCCCTCGGTGGCGAGCCGACGGTGCACTTTGCAGCAGTTCCGACTTTCTTCGGCAGAAAATTTGTGGGCAGAATAACCACAGTGCTTAACGTGTCAGTCATGTCTTCCGCTATACTAGGCCCATACGTCGGAGCTTTCATAAGAGATCAGGTCGGATCCTATATGTGGGCGTTGTTCATGGCTGCGTTACTGCATTTCTTCGCAGCTGCGGTGGTTTTGGTTGGAAGAAAATACGCAGGAGGTGATGAAAGTGTTCAGATTTGGAAATCAGAGAGTATTCGAAATCGGAGGAGTTAAAGTAGGAGGAGAGCCGGGAGAGAATCCGACTGTGCTGATTGGAAGCATATTCTACGGGAAACATAAGATCGTGGAGGACGAGAAGAAGGGGATTTTCGATAGGGAGAAGGCGGAGAAGCTGATAAAGGAGCAGGAGGAGCTCAGCGATAAAACAGGAAATCCGGGGCTTGTGGATGTGGTTGGCATGAGTGAGGAAGCTATAAAGAAGTACATGGATTTCGTTGCTGACGTGACCGACAAACCGTTCCTCGTTGATTCTGCAATGGCTGACATAAAGATATCTGCTGTAGAATATGCAAAGGAGGTGGGGCTTGAGAAAAGAGTCATCTACAACTCGATCTCTCCCGAATCGAAAGACAAGGAAATCGAGGCGTTGAAGAACAGCAATATAGAGGCTGCTGTTGTGCTTACTTACACGTTCAACGTTACAAGCAGTAAGGCAAGAGTTGAAGCTCTCGAAAAAATCCTTCCAAAGCTTGAGGAGGCGGGGATAACGAAGCCCCTCATCGATACGTTTGTCATGGACGTTCCCAGCCTTCCAGCCTCTGCGAAAGCTGCAATGGAGATAAAGAAAAAATACGGCTTTCCATGCGGCTCAGGAGCACATAACGCGATAGCGAGCTGGAGAGGGTTTAAAAACATGCTTGGAAAAGAGGCTGAAAAATCTGCGGTTCTGATAGCAAACACCATGCAGATAATTCTCGGCTCAGACTTCGTACTCTACGGTCCAATTGAAGATGCCAAGCTCGTATTTCCCGCAGTGTTTACAATAGACACAGCTTACAGATACTTCGCAAGGACAAAAGACTTCATAGAAATTTAAGGTGAAGTATGGCTGTCGTAGTAACGTTCGAGCCGGCAGGAAAGAAGATTGAAACTTCCCCCAACTTTATTCTTGAGATGGCGAGGGAAGCCAATGTTGCCTTGCGTTCAGACTGCGGTGGAAAGGGCGTTTGCGGGAAGTGCAGGGTAGTCATTGTCGATGCGAGAGGAGAGATAAGCGATGTAAACGATGTGGAGAGAAAGCATCTGACTCAGGAGGAAATAAGCAGGGGTTACAGACTTGCTTGCCAGGCAAAAATACTGAGCGGGAGAGCTACCATTTTTGTGCCTCCAGAAAGCAGAATGGAAGCGAGGAAAGTTGCCGAGATTGCAGTGGAGGAGGAGGTCGAGCTGATTCCAGCTGTGAGAAAGGTTCACCTCAAACTGCCGGAGCCGAATCTTGAAGATAACAGACCGGACTTCGAGAGGTTGAGGGCTTTCCTGGGAGATGTGGAAATATCATTGAATTTGCTGAGAAAACTTCCGATGCTGCTGAGGGAAGCAAACTGGGATATTACTGCAGTTCTGTGGAACAAAAAGCTAATTGGAATCGAGAGTGGAGATACGAGTAACAGAATCTTTGGCTTGGCAATAGACATTGGCTCCTCGAAGATAATCTGTCACCTCGTTGACCTTGTCAGCGGCAAAACCGTTGGGAGGGGCTATGCTGAGAACCCGCAGGTGGCGTATGGAGAAGATATCGTTTCACGAATCACTTACGCATCAAAGAATTACGAAAACCTGAAAAAGCTGCAGAAAATCGTCGTTGATGCTATAAACGAGATCGTAGATAAAATTTGCAGGGAAACGGGTGTGAGTAATGATGAGATTTACGAAGCTGTAATAGTTGGCAACTCTGTAATGCACCATTTGTTCTTCGGTATCTATCCGAAGTTCATAAGCGTCTCTCCTTTCACACCGGCTGTTAGAAGGGGGATAAGCTATCCAGCCAAGGAAATAGGGCTTAAAATAAACAGTGAGGGGCATGTGACTTCACTTCCGCTTATAGCAGGATTCGTCGGTGCTGACGCCACATCGAATCTTGTGATAACGAAGATTCATAAAATGGAAGAGATCAGCATGGTAATAGACATAGGAACGAACACGGAAATACTTCTCGGCAACAAAAACAGGCTGCTTGCATGCTCAGCGCCTTCTGGACCAGCTTTCGAAGGGGCGCACATAAGCCATGGAATGAAAGCTGTGAGCGGGGCGATAGAAAAAGTACGGATTGTGGGAGATGAGGTTGTTTACGAAACGATCGACAACGTTAAGCCTAAGGGGATATGTGGCAGCGGAATGATCGATCTCGTAGCTGAGCTTTACAGAGCCGGGATAATAAACAAGAACGGGAAGTTCGTCAGAAAGACAAAGAGGATAATTGAAGACCGTGTTCCAAAATTTGTTGTTGCGTGGGCGGATGAGACCGAGACTGGAAAGGAGATCACCGTAACGGAGAAAGACATAAACGAGTTTCTGATGGCTAAGGGGGCAATAAGATCGGGATGGATGATTTTGATGGAGAAGCTCGGGATCGAAGCTGATGGCATTTCGAAGATATACCTGGCTGGCTCTTTTGGAAGACACATAAACATCGAGAACGCAAAGCTTATTGGATTGTTGCCGGATGTTCCAGATGACAGAATCGTCTTTGCTGGAGATACAGCTGTTGGTGGTGCAAAAATGGCACTTAAATCTGTTAAGGAGAGAGAGGAGATTGAGGACGTTGTTGAGTTTATCGAGTATGTTGAGCTTTCCGCGGACAAGAACTTTTACCGCACATTCATAAGGGCGATTCCGATACCGTAATTTTTGAACAAATTGAAAGGTTCGAACGCTATTTTGATTGATGGGAATGCTTAAAAAGTGGGTATTAAAAAAATAGTGTGCGAAGGAAAATAGGTTTCTGGGAAGCCTTCAGCATTGGCGTTGGAGGAATGATTGGTGGAGGTATATTCGCCGTTCTGGGGCTGAGCATCCAGCTATCCAAGGGTGCCTCTCCCATTGCCTTCTTCATCGCGGGGATGATAGCACTGCTAACCGCCTATTCTTACGCCCGGTTATCCGTCAGATTTCCAAGCGAAGGGGGGACTGTAGAGTTCATTGTGAGAGCCTACGGGAACGGTCTGTTTTCAGGCACCCTCAACATACTGCTTCTCCTAAGTTACATCGTTATGATTTCTCTATACGCTTACGCTTTCGGGAGCTATGGTGCAAATTTAATTCCCTTAGAGCCCGAAGTGTCCAAGCATCTTTTGATTACCTCAGTAATCGTTGTGTTCACAGTTGTCAACGCTCTCGGAGCTTTCATCAGTGGAAAAACCGAAGATTTTCTTGTTGCGTTCAAGCTCGCAATTCTGATTGTCGTGGCAGGAGCTGGAGTGTTCTTAATCAATACTTCGAGGCTTTTAACATCAAATTGGGCTGATCCCCTAAGCATTATCGCGGGAGGCATGGTGATCTTTCTGGCTTACGAGGGATTCGAGCTTATAGCGAATACTGGATGTGATGTGGAAAATCCTTCGGTGCTCCCAAAAGCCTACTACGCTGCTGTTTTACTGGTGATGACCGTTTATGTCTTAGTTGCGGTAGTGACCGTTGGCACTCTGCCTTACGACGAGATAATAAGAGCGAGAGATTACGCCCTCGCCGCTGCAGCAAAACCTTCTCTCGGAGAGCTTGGATTCCTCCTCGTGACATTCGCCGCTCTAGCATCAACGAGTTCTGCGATAAACGCTACGCTATACGGCACGGCAAGGATAAGCTACATGGTTGCTAAATACGGTGAACTCCCAGAAACCGTTGAAAAACCCCTTTGGAGACAGGCTTATGAGGGGCTTTTGGTTGTAAGCATCCTCTCCTTGATCCTCGCTAATACACTAAGCCTTGAATCGATATCCACTGCTGGTAGTGGTGGATTTCTGCTCATATTCTCTTTCGTGAACTTAGCCGCTCTGAAACTCCGAGACAAGGTCAAGGTGAATCCTATTATTTCGGGAATCGGAGCCTTTCTGTCCTTCACAGCTTTTCTGGTTCTTATCTCTAAAATGGCTGAGCGTGGGATAACGAATCTGATAACTTTCGGAGGTTTGATCTCCGTAGCTTTTTTGAGTGAATCCGCATTTAGATTCATAAAGGGGAGGGAAATTGAAGAAAAATTGGATAAAAGGCTTGTAACGATCGAAGAGAATATAAGGAACTGGAAAGAATGGATAGGGCGAATGGTGGAGTGCATATCAGATACTTTTGAAGATGCGGAAATCTTCCTCGTGGGAAGTATAGCACGAGGTGATGTTGACAAAGCTCACGATGTTGATCTTCTAGTTCTCACGGCCAATCCTCCAGCAAATGAAAGAGAAGTTACAGAGGACCTGAAAAAGAAAGCAAAGCTTACGCCACAGCACGTGGTGGATATTCACTTTGAAAGTAAGCGGAAGAGGGAAGAGGCGTTAAGAAAAGCGAAGCATTACAGAACACTTAAACAAGTGTAAAGTGGACAAACGAATTCGGAATCTTTGATGTTTTTTAAAACTTCTGTCAGTTCCCTAACTCTTTATCAACTCTCGCTTTGGCGAAGGGCTTATTGTCCACTGCAATGTGGCTGGCAACCTCTCCGATCAGACAGGCGTTAAGTTTCGTGGAGAGGAGATGCGAGGGTTGTTTTACCGTTCAACCACGAAAACCAGAACCAGCACGTAGCCAGTTCTCCATTTCTATGCTGTCAATGACCTCTCTGACAGCCCCTACATTCCCAAACAATCTCGCTTTGCCATAGCAGACATCAGTCAGAAAAACTAAACGGGGAGGTTTATAGAATTTTTAAAATTATGATTTAGAACCGAAAATAAGGAAGCCAGGGCCCGGATTCGAACCGGGGTCAGGGGATCTGCAGTCCCCCGCATAGCCCCTCTGCCACCCTGGCTCGTTAGTTGGTAGACTGAGGGATTTAAAAAATTTCGGTTGTGGGAGTTGCCCAACGCAACTTCGAATTACTGCATCTATGCCAGATTTTCAGCTTTTTGGATTCACGACTTCGCGAAAACAGGATATTTCTTCCTCTTGACCCCGATGAGGGCGTGTGCGAGTATAGGAAGGGCGATCGTCGCGTCAACGTTGACCTGCACCTTTCTGCTTCTGTAGCTAATCTTTCCCCAGCTTATCCCTTCCTCGAACGTGCACCCGCTCAGCCCGCCGAACTGCGGGACGTCGGTGGTGATCTGGATCGCGTAATCGTGCCCCCGAACATCGTATCCCTTGAGCCTCGCGACGACCTCGGTCTGCTGAATAAAGTTCTTCGGCACACCTCCGCCGATGTAGATCACACCCGTCTTCTCGGAGTTCACGACGATTTCGGTGAGCTCCTCGATGTCCTTGAACGTGTCGATGACGACTCTCCTCCTCGCCAGGGTGGCTGCGATGCCTATCGAGCTGTCAGCTATGGCTGGACAGAAGATCGGCACCCCGCTCTCGTAAGCTGAGACGATGATGGAATCTCTGTCCTTGACTTCGAGCCTCCTCGCTATCTCCTCTATGAACTGCCTCGACGACAAGACTCCGTCGAGTTCGGAGATAACCTCGGCGAGGATTCGATCTACCTTGTTGAACTCCCTCTCGAACGCGAAAACGTCGTAAATTCTGTCGATTCCTTTTTTGAAGAGCTCGTAGTCGTCGGCACGCTCGCTGCCGAGGTAGTGTCTGAAGCCAAGCGCCTCGTGAATGTCGTGGAAGAGGTTAGCTCCCGTGGAAACGAGCACATCGATGTAGCGGTTCCTTATCAGCCAGGCAACGATTTTCCGCATACCAGCAGGAACCATCGCCCCGCTCAGACCCATCAGAATAGTTATCCCCTCTTCGCTGAGCATCTCGAGCCAGATTTTGAACGCCTCCCCCAGCCTCCTTCCCTGAAATCCCGTTTTTGCCATTGCCAAAAGTAGTTCAGAGAATTTCTTCTCCGAGACCTCTATCGGCTCGGTCGGCTCCATGCTCAGATTATGAAAACAGCCGCAGCCACGACGGTAGTATAATCCTCGACGTCGGCTTCAACTGTAACGTTAAAAGTCTCTGCCGGCTCGATTCCGAAGGCTGTTCTGAGCATGTGGGCGGCGCTTTCCTCGGCATGCCTTCCTACATCCTCTCCGTCGCAGTATCCGTGGTATTCCGTGAGGTAGCCGTTCAAAGCCGGATTCGGAGGTATCGCCACTCCAATGCTGGCGAAAATTCTCCTGCCCTTCTCGTTGCTGGTCATTCTCGACATCACGCAGAAAACTATCTGTCCGGGAAACAGCTCTCTGAGTCCTTCATCAACGCTCACGATCCTGCAGCCCGGCGGGAATATGCTGCTCACGGTAACTAGGTTGAACTTCTCTATGCCAGCGTCCCTCAAAGCCAGTTCGAAGCTCACCAGAGCATCCTCATGCCTTCCGACGCCCTTCGTGAAGAACACTTTTCTCGGCAGTAGCCTGACAATCTGGGGCTTGCTTTCAGCCACCGGAAGTCCGTTAGATCTCTCTAACTCCTTCTCCGCCGCCTCGAGCATCCTCTCACACCTTACGAGTAAATCCAACAAAGGTATTTAAGCGTTACGTCTGCCCTCGAGAGTTTTCACCCGATTTTGTTAGACCTCTCGGAGTTTGAGCCCCGTTAGTAAATTATAAGTCCAGAAAATAAGAAATAAAAATTTGCTTAAATTGATAAAATAAAATTTCCGAAGCATAAAACCCTCGCGATCACAAAGTTTATCGGCAGAACACCAGTTTAAGGCTGCGATGTCTGTGAACAAGCTCTCTCTTGAGTCGCTCGCCGCCGGTTTTTACGTAAATATCACCAGGAGCCTTGCGCCGGTTTTCCTTGCGGCAGTAGGTTACTCCATCCACGACATACTGTGGCTGAACCTTCAAGCCTACGCTGCAGCAACTCTTCTGGCTTACGCACTATTCAAAATTCGAAGGCTGTTGCTTCAAAATCTCAAGAGTGTTCTGCTCGCATCTCACGTCCTCGAAAGAGTTTTCTGGGGAATCATACCGGTCTCGCATATTCTCGGTTTCTTACCGCTGTGTTATTCGCTCGCCGTAATTATGACGGTTCCGACTTCCTCTCTCCTCAACATCGCGATATACTCGCTTGAGGGGGAGGAGGTGAAGAGAACCCTTTACTACCGCTCCTCCTTTGGCTCCTTCTCGAACTTCGCCGGATCGCTGACTGCTCTACTCGTCGTAGCCTCCATGGAGGGCACCGCGAAGTACCTCTACCTCTACACAATAGCCGCAGCTTTCGGCTTGATGTCCTCGCTTCTCGTCTCAATGACGGAATTCAGCGTAAAGCACGGAGAGGAGATGGGAGAGGAGGAGAGAATAAAGTCCGTAAACGTCTTTCTCTTCCTCCTGTTTCTGTCCTCAGCCTCCGCCCTGATCGGGGCTGTGTGGCAGCCTTATGTCATGAAAACTCTGAAGGCTGCAGATTACATGGCAGTGGCTATAAGCACAACTCAAACGGTCACGACGATATTCTCTCCGCTCTTCTGGGCTGGGAGAAGTTATAGAACTTTCAGAGTTGCCATAGTTCTGGCGGCTGTATCTCCTTTGCTAATAACTGCGATAAAAATCCCCGAGCTACACGTTGCAATAGCTGTTCTCTACGCTTTCTCCGTAAACGGCTCTTCGATGCTTGCCTCATTCCTCTTCGCTGAACTTTCGAGGAGCAGAGAAGTCGTCGCTTTCTTTTTGTCCTTCGCTTCGTCTCTTTCTCAGCTCTTCGGCGTCGCAGTTGCGATTTTCGCCGGATCGCTGATGTTCCTCGCCTCAGCAGCTCTCTTCGCCATGGCTCTGCTAATTTCGATCCTCGCAATTCCGGAAGTCGCTTACGACGTTGAGAAGGCGAGATTTTATTCGAGGATTTTCTACGGTGTCACCATCTCAAGTTACACATTCTTCGTCACTCTGACGACGGAAACTGCTCTTCTTGCAGCCAGACTGGCTGTCCTGTTTACCGTCCTTCTGCTGTTAACGTTTTTATACAGAGTCTCGTATTATCTTATTCATGGATCTGCGTGAGGCTGTGATCTTAGCGTTAAAAGACATTGAATTGCTCGTTCCTAAAATATTCGGAGCCATAATTATTCTATCCGTATTTTTCGTCCTTGCAGTCATTCTAAACAGAGTATTGGCGAGGGTATTTTCCATGTTAAAGATGGAAAAGCTGTTCGAACCGTTAGCGAAAACCTTGGGTGTCTCAGTCTCTTTTACGTCGGTAATTCTCTGGATCGTTAACATAGCAATAGCTCTAACTGCTTTTTACTCAGTTGTTGGTCTCCTTTTTCCCGAATTTATCGAAACCGCAAACTCGATCTTCGATTATTTCTCGAGAGTTATCAGCGTAATCTTCCTTATAGTGTTCGTCTTCATAGCAATTACAAGGCTAATGGAGAGATTTGCCATCGAGGAAAAGATGAAGAACTTCTTAACGCTGATACTTCTATTCATTTCTATGGTTTTGCTGATAGACGTAACAAATTTATCTATAGAAGTAAAATCTGCACTTGCAATCGGTATCAGCATCGGCGTCGGACTTTCTATAGCTGTTTTCTCAGCCTGGTACCTCTTCGGCGAGAAGTTAGCGATAAATAAACGTTGAAGTGCATTAACGAGCCTCAAAACGCCTGAGCCTCAAAACGAAGACCGCTCCGTGCGGTTTGTTGTCTTCCACCCACACCTCTCCGCCGTAGCGCTCGACGAGCTTTTTCACAGCGTACAGCCCCAAGCCCGTCGAGGCTCTGGGACCGTGCTTGAACCCCTCCTCGAATATCTTATCCTTTATCTCGTCCGGAACACCTTTGCCGTAGTCGGCTATCCTTACCTCGCACCAGTTGCCGACCGGCTTTATCTTGACGTCGATTCTGTCAGTTTCACCGTGCTGGACCGCGTTCTGGAAAATGTTCTCGAATATCGTCCTCAACCCCTCGTCTGCTAGGACTTCGCAGTCGCCCTCGACGCTTATCGGGACATCGAAGTTTTTCGCCACATCCTCCGCGAACTTCTTCACGCTTACGACGCGCAGCTCTCCTCTCTTGACGATCTGCTCGAAACTCCTCACATTCCTGATTATCGATACCGCTCTGTCTATCGCAGCCTTCACTTTCTCCAGAATGCTTTCATCCTTCTCCTCTTCATAGACTTCGAGGAAAGCCCTCGCAGAGGTTAGAGCGTTCAGCACGTCGTGGCGGAGGATGCTGTTTATCAGTTCGAGCATCTTCGTCAGCTCTTCGAGTCTTTTCCTTTCCTCCTCTATCTTCGTAACGTCTCTTGCTATCATTGAGCACCGTCTGACCCCTCCGAATTCGAGTGGTATGTAGCTTGTAATGAACACCCTCTCGTCTCTCTCCTCCTTCGCCTCAACGATACTCCCCTTCTCTATCGCCTCTCTGACCTTCCTCAACATGTCCTCAGCCGTATCCCTGTCGAAAAGTTCGGCGAGGGTTTTTCCGACGGGGTTCGTGCCTACGCTCCTCGCCATCGCCGGGTTCGCCTCGACGAATCTTCCGTCGAGGTCAACAACTGCAACGTGGTTCGGCGAACTTTCGACTATCTTCCTGTACTTCTCTTCAAGCTCTACTATGCGCGTCACGTCGCTTATGGCTACTATTCCCACCCTCCTGCCTTTCCAAAATGCCGTCGACCCGTAGACCTGAACGATCTTCTCCTTTCCGTCCTTTCGCCTGATCCTGAGGACGTAGGGCTCGACTGTTTCGCCGCTGAGACGTTTCTGCATCGCAGCTTTCACTTTCTCTTTCTCGTCTTCTGGAAACAGCTCCCAGAAGATGCCGCTCAGCAGCTCATCTCTGCTGTAGCCCGTAATTTCTTCAGCAGCTCTGTTTGCGAATACAAACCTCTCGTCTGTGTAGGCGAGGACCGCTACCGGAGTCGCTTCGGCGAGCGTTCTGAACATCTCCTCGCTCTCCTTCGCAGCCTCTTCGAGCCTCTTTATCTTCGTAACGTCTCTGAGGACTACCGCTTTCACACGGTCGAAGTCGTACTCGGCTACGGAGTAGAATTTGCCGCCAAATTCGCAAACGCTTCCAAATTCAGGCAGCTTTTCAACATTTCCGAAGATTTCACGCGCTTTTTTGTTCTGCTGCAGAACTCTGCGCTCTCTGTCGACAATGAAGATCGCGTCTGTGGACCTTTCGAAGACCTTCGAAGTAAACTCGTAATACACGCTGTGCAGCACAACGTCGTCGAGCTTCTTCAGGATGTCTCTCAAGATTTTTTCGAGCTTTCCGTCGATGTCTCCGCAAACCGTAACTTTTATCGCCGCACCCTCGAAGCTGAACCCCTCGCAGCTCGCGTTTTCTGGAATCTTCACCAACAGCTCGATCAGAGGGACCTCGACGATGAAGGCATCGAGGTCGAAGAGTACCAGCAGTTCTCTGCCGAAAGTTTTCAAAACCTCTTCAACCGCACCGGGTTTTGCGGTCTTTTCAAGTTCTAAAACTGCCGCTAGGAGTTTGTCCTTCTGCATCCCATCACCACAGTCTTGTTGTGGAAGATCGGATACCCCCTAACGCATGCAACCTCGCCTATCGTTAGGGCTCCAAAAGAACCTCTCATGAACTTCGCCTCTCTCCTGAAGTCCTCTCCCAGATAGAGAACTCTTGAAACGCAGTCGAGCGTTATTTCGACGCATCCCAATTCCTCCGCACAGAATTCTGCCGCTCGTATGAGCGACTCCTTGTCGCCCCTCATGAGCCTGAGCAGCGAACCTTCCGCAACCCTGCCGGCGCACACGATTTCGTCGCCCTCAACTGCGATCGGGTCCCTCACGATGTCTTCGCCCCTCGCCCTCGTAATGCTGAATGGGTATGCTTTTGCGACGTCGAGGAAGTTTTCCCTCCTTAACTCTGCGCCGAGTTCGTGAAGCGTTGAAGCATAGACGTCGAAAGCTGGCTCCCAGTCTAGCTCGATTATTTTTCTCCCGGAGGTTCTGTTCGCAAAAAAAGTTCTCTCGGTGGCTATCCATCCATGCCTTATTGCGACGTCGAAACTCTCCCGCAGAGCTACGAATACAGCGTCGTCTCTGAAAAACTCCTTCCCGATGAAGAGACAGTCGATCTTTCCATTCAGCGACCCGGCTCCGCCGCCGAAGTACGTTACGCTGTTGCCGAGCTTGGCGTAAACGTCTTCGAGCAGACTCTCAGCTCTCTCGCTCCAGCCGTCGAGAATTGTCAGCAGTGTTCTCCCCTTAGCGTTCGCAGCGCTCGAACCTCTGTAAACCTCGAAGTCGCAGCGGACTGCGACGACGCGGTCGTTGTAAACTTTTCCGTCGAATATGACACCCGGAAATATACCTCCGACCACATCCTCGCCGACGAATTCTCTGAGGTCTTTCGCAACGTTCTCGGGAGCAATCACTATAGCTCTTCCGAGCTCCGCGACCTCCTCAACCCTCAGAAGCTCCGCTTCCATCGAGGTATCGCCTCACGGTTTCGAGCAGTTTACTCTTTGAGAACGGCTTTTCGATAACTTCTTTGGCTCCTGCCTTGAGCAGCTCCTCACCTCGTCGCTTCGCGTAGGCTGATATCCCGATTATCTTTGCGTTCGGGTCTATTTTGATTATTTCCCTCGTAGCCATCACCCCGTCCATCTCGGGCAGATTTATGTCCATCAGCACGATGTCCGGCTTGTAAGCCTGGTACAGCTTCACGGCATCCTTCCCGTTCGTGGCTACTATCACCTCGTAATCGTTCCGCAGCATGAGCTGGATAGCTTCGAGAACGGCAGCATCGTCCTCGACTACTAGAACCCTATGCCTCAACTTATCACCCAAAAAAATTAGGTCCCTCAATTTTTAAAACTTCCCGATCAGGCGATGTCTCTGGACGTGTCGATCTGCACACCCTCGTCGATGTAGAACCTGAAGTAGTCGAGTATCGGTCTTCTCCCCCTTATCTTCGGCACTGCAAATTTGCTTATCAGCCTCTCGCCTGTCCTCTCTATGGTTATGTCGACTACGACGTCGGAGATGTCCAGTACCCTCCTCACGACGCTCTCCGGGTGAACGTCTTTCATCAGATAGGCGTAAACGGCGTTGCGACTCTCTTTCGCAAGCACGTATAGCTTGTTCAGGAGCCACTCCTTTAGCCCCCACTCGACGTTCAGAGACATAAAAAACGTGAGAGAGTCGAAGATAACAACGAAATCATCTCCACTATCCTCAATCGCGCCCAGCTTCTCGTCGACGAAGTCGAAGATCTCCTTATCTCTATATCTGTCCTCCACCACGAACTGCCCGTACTCGTTGAGGTAGTACTGCGAGTAGACGTCGATGAAAGTTACATTCTCGTAGGGTATACCGTAGCTCCGCATCTCGCCCACTATGAACTTAGCCGGTCTGGAGGTGTTGAAGTAGTAGCTCTTCGTTACGGACGCGAAGTGGTAGAGGAAGACTTCGGGCATCGCAAGGGGGTGAGCGTAAACGCAGACGAAACTACCGGCGGGAATGCCCCCGTCGAGGTTGCGGTCGAGGAGCATTATGCCCGTGGGCACGACCGCCGAAACTTGCATCATCAATCGTTGTTACGTTTCTGGTTATTTAACGTTTCTATCGCAAAGCGTTTATGCACACCCGGTCGCAGCGAAAGGATGAAGAGGGTAGTCGCAACCGGCACGTTCGACATAATCCATCCAGGTCACATAAGGTACCTTGAGGAGGCGAAGAAACTCGGCGACGAGCTCATAGTCATCGTCGCGAGGGAGAAAAACGTCAAGCACAAGCCGAAGCCCGTGCTTCCGGAGGAACATCGGAGGAGAGTCGTCGAGGCTATAAAATACGTCGACATGGCTATCCTGGGTGATGAAGAGGACATCTTCAAGCCTATAATCGAGCTGAAGCCGGACGTAATAGCGCTGGGCTACGACCAGCACTTCGACGAAGAGTGGCTGAAGAGCGAGTTGAGGAAGAGGGGACTGAACTGCGAGGTGGTAAGGATAAAGGTCAAGGAAGACTGCGAGCTCTGCAGCTCGCACAAGATAATCGAGCGCATACTCGAAAGGTACGGGGTGAGAGGATGTTGCTGATGATACCCGGTCCGGTTCAGCTGCACGAGCGCATAATAAGGGCTATGAGCAGGCAGATGATAGGACACCGCAGCGAGGAGTTTTCTGCAGTGATGGATTACTGCGTCAGCGCTCTTAAGCCTGTCTTCGGGCTCAAAGATGGTGACGTGTACCTGATTTCCGGAAGCGGGACAGCCGGATTGGAGGCTGCGATAGCGTCGTTCAGCAAGGTTAAGAAGATGCTGACGCTCGAAAACGGGAAGTTCGGGGAGAGGATAGGCGAAATAGCGCAGAGGTACTGCGAGGTCGAGAGGCTGCAGTTCGAGTGGGGGAAACCGATAGACATCGCGGAGGTTGAGAAGAGAATTAAAGACTGCGACGCCGTGGCTTTCGTCCACAACGAAACTTCGACGGGCATGCTGAACCCGGCGCAGCTGATAGCGAAGATAGCGAAAGATCACAGCGCCTTGGTAATCATGGACGCCATAACGTCCGCCGGAGGGGATTACGTGAAGATGAGCGAATGGGGCGTGGACGTAGCAGTTGTTGGCAGCCAGAAGTGCCTCGGAGCTCCTCCGGGTTTGGCTGCCGTAGCCGTCAGTGACGAGGCTTGGGACTACTACAGTGGAAAGGCTCCCTACTATCTGGACCTCGAAGCCTACAGGAGGAAGCTGAAAGACATGCAAACTCCTTACACCCCAGCGGTTCCGCTCTTCTTCGCGTTAGCTGAAGCCCTCAGGATAATAGAGGAGGAGGGACTCGAAAACCGCATACAGAGGCACCGAATCCTCAACGCAGCCGTAAGGAAGTGGGCTTTAGCTGCTGGACTGGAGCTCTTTCCCGAGCCCGACGAGTATTCGAGCTACTCGAACACCCTGACGGCTATAAAGTTGCCGAGGGGCGTGAGCGACTCGCAGCTCAGGGGAACCCTTAAGAGGGAATACGGCATACTCGTGAGCGGAGGGCAGGAGAAACTCAAGGGCAGGATATTCAGGGTGGCAGCAATGGGCAACGTCGGGAAGTTCGAGGTTCTAGCCACCATAGCGGCGATAGAGGACGTGCTGAGCAGGTTTGTGAAGGTAGAAAAAGCCGTCGACATCGCTGCTGCAGCCCTGAGGGATCTGCAATGAAGATCGGAATCGCCGACACGACGTTCGCGAGGGTCGACATGGGGAAGATAGCTATAGACGAGCTTCGCCGCATAGCGAGCGTGCCGTACGAGCGTTACACGGTGCCGGGAATAAAGGATCTGCCTGTCGCTGCAAAGAAGCTGATAGAGGAGCGCGGCTGCGACATCGTCGTAACCCTCGGCTGGGTCGGCGGGACGCAGAAGGACATGCTCAGTTACATCGTTTCGAGCATGGGGCTGATAATTGTTCAGCTCATGACGAACAGACACGTCATAGACGTCACGGTCCACGAGGACGAGGCGAGCAGCGAGGAGGAGCTGCTCAGGATCGCAGAGAACAGGGTGAGGGAACACGTCAGAAACGCTGTAGACCTCCTTCTCAACCCGAAGAGACTTCAGAGGCTAGCCGGCACCGGACAGAGGCAGGGGCATCCAGATGTGGGACCCATTCTGAGATGAAACCCATCTCCGTCAGCGGGCTCGTGAAGGAGTTCAACGGCTTTAGAGCCGTCGACGGTGTGAGCTTCGAAGTGGAGGAGGGGGAGATCTTCGGACTTCTTGGACCCAACGGAGCCGGAAAGACGACGACGATAAAGATCCTCGTAACTCTCCTCAAGCCGACGTCGGGGAAGGTGTTCGTAGCCGGATACGACGTGACGAAAAATCCCGACGGCGTTCGGAGGAACATAGGTGTGGTTTTTCAGGAGACCACGCTCGAACTCGAATTCACGGCTAGAGAGAACCTCGACTTCCACGCCAGGCTATACGGGATGAGCAGAGCGGAAAGGAGGAAGAGAATAGAAGAGATGCTCAGGCTCGTGGAGCTCGAAGAGTTCGCCGACGTTTACGTTAAGAACTTCAGCGGGGGAATGAAGAGACGCCTCGAAATAGCGAGGGGACTCATGCACAGCCCCAGGGTTCTGATCCTAGACGAGCCAACGCTCGGACTTGACGCGAGGACGAGGAGAAGAATTTGGAAGTACATAGAAGAGTTCAGAGGAGATTCGACGGTTCTGCTGACCACACACTACATCGAGGAAGCCGACAGGCTGTGCGACAGGATAGCAGTGATGAAGAGAGGGAAAATAATAGCGGTGGGCGAGCCCGAGGAGCTGAAGCGGGCGGTCGGTGGGGACAGAGTAGTCGTGAAGTGCGATGACGCCGAGAAGCTCGCGGCGATCCTCGGGGGAATCGTCGAAAACAACAGAGCTGAATTCGTCGTGGAGAGTGCCGAGAAGTTCGTTCCAAAGCTGTTCGAAGCTGCCAGAGCTGCGGGTGTTGAGATTTCGGAGGTTTCGATCAGAAGACCCTCGCTCGAAGACATCTACGTTGAGCTGACGGGTGAGGAGTGATGCTGCAGGGGTTGTACACGCTCTGGCTCAGGGACGTCAAGCGTTACGTCAGGGCGAGGAGCAGGATAGTCGGTTCCTTGGGCATACCGGTCTTTTTTATGCTCTTCTTCGGAATGGGGTTCAGGAGAGCTTACATCCCCTCGCTGCCGCCGGGAATCGAATACACGGAGTTCCTGATTCCCGGAGTCCTGACGATGATTGTCCTCTTTACATCGACGTTCTCCGGGGTTTCCGTCGTCTGGGACAGACAGTTCGGGTTTTTGCGCGAGATAATGGTCTCGCCGGTGAGCAGGACTACGATAGCGTTGGGAAGGATCTTCGGCGGTGCCACGACGGCGATGATTCAGGCTCTGATACTGCTCGCCATCAGCGCACTCGTCGGGTTCAGACCGAACATTTCGACACTCCCGTTAGCCGTAGCAGCTCTCTTCCTCGTAGCAGTCGTCTTTACAGGCGTGGGAGTCTGCTTTTCTACGTTCATGAAGGACGTTCACGGCTTTCAGCTGGTAATGAACTTCTTCGTCTTCCCGATCTTTCTGCTTTCCAGTGCCTTCTTTCCGATTTCCGAGTTCCCGGAGCACGTTGAAACGATCGCAAAGCTCAACCCGCTGACTTACGGCGTCGATGCTGTCAGGTGGGCTACGATAGGCTTCACGGAAATCAGCCCTGCAGTCGACTTCGCAGTCTTGGCAGCCTGCAGCGCAGCCTTCGCACTTCTGGCTGCGGAGCTCTTCAGCCGAGCCGAGGTAGAGTAACTCTTCGTATGAACTCGTTCACGAATACGTCGACGAAGACTATGGAATCTTTTACGGACTCGACGAACTGCGCCCACTCCTTTCTGGTTGCGAAGAACTCCCTCGCAGCCTTTGAGACACTTCCGCCGTAGGGGATGGTCTTGTAAGCTGTGCAGAGTAGCTTGAGCACCACTATCGTTGCTCTGAGGTGAAAAACGTCCTCGAACTCTCCCAAGCTCTTGGCGAGTCTTCTGCCTATCCGTTCAGCTTTCTGGCAATCGACGCTGCACGGGTAGAATTCGGAGGTGAAGAACTGGTAAGCTTCGATCGCCTTGTTCCTTGCGAGCGACGCGAGCAGGTCTTCGAAGAGTCCGCTTTCAAAAGCTTCGAGTATCAGAGCGCTTTCCCTCGCCGAATTCGCGTAACTTCTGACGCAGCATCTGGGGTAACCGAGGTACTCGCCCTCAAGTTCCACGAGCTTCCTTCGGACCCTCTCGCTGAAATTTTCAGCGTACCTCCTCTCGCGTTTCTCAAGCTTTCTTGGGGCTTTCTTAGAAACGAAGAACTGAATTCTCCTGCTATCGCTCGGCTTACGGGGAACTAGGACCTCGTATTCGTAAACCTTCAGTCCGAGCGACGTGCAGAACCTGATCTCCTTGCCGCCTAGCGGCTGCTGCGGAAGGGAGGCGCAGCGGAAAATCTTAGCTCGCTGCGCGTCGAGAAAAAGTGTTGGATTAAAAAAGATGAGAGACTTCAACCTTCCGCTCTCTTCTTTTCGAGTTCCTCCATGTGCTCCTTCGTCGTCACGTAGGTCGTGGAGCCCGAGGACCAGTAGGCTGCCTTCCCCTCGTTTATCAGATCCTGAACTATCTTCTTCACGACCTTCTTGTCCATCTTGAGGATCTTCGCTAGCTCCGGTATTTTCCAGGCTTTCTTTCCCAGCTGCTCAAGCACCTTCTGCTTTTCCTCCTCCGTATACTCCGCCATTTTTGGTCACCTTAAAAATTTGGTGGAGTGGTATTTAAATCTACCACCTGAACTGCGTCGTCGTGCGGAGCTCGCTGTAGAAGTAGGGCGTTATTCTGTAGTCGTCGATGAGGTGGTCGGTGAACTCCAGGTCGGCGATCTCGAAGAAGCGCTCCCAGCCGATGCGCTCGATCCACTCGATCAAGCGCTCGTGCTTTCTGGCGTTGTTCGCCCAGGCTTCGAATATCTTCTTGACGGTCTTTACGAGCGTTGGCCACCTCGGCGGCTCGTTCGGCACCCAGGGCACGACGACCTTTGAAAGCTCCGGCGGGCGGCGAGCTTCGCTGATCTTTCCTCCAACCATTATCGCCGCACCATCGTTTTCCGGATCGAAGAGCGGCATTCCGGGACACATCGTGTAGCAGTTTCCGCAATACATGCACTTCTCGACGTCGACCTTTATCGTCTTGTTCTTCATGTCCGGCTTTAGTGCTCCCGTCGGGCAGGCTGCTACCGTCGAGGGTATCTCGCACGTGCGGCGCACGGCGTCATCGTCGATGAGCGGCGGGGTGCGGTGGATTCCCACGATGGATATGTCCGATGCGTGAACGGCTCCGCACATGTTTGCACAGCAAGCCAGGCTGATTCTGCACATAGCCGGCAGCTTGTGGTCTACAAAGTAATCGTAGAGCTCGTCCATCAGTGCCTTGACGATTCCCGAAGCATCTATGGCTGGAGTGTGGCAGTGTATCCAGCCCTGAGTGTGGACGACGTTCGTCAGTGCGTACTCGCCCTTCGTCGCATCCCAGGTTCCGCCGCAGGGGAAGCCGAGCCTCTCCTGAACTTCTTTGATCAGCTCGTCGATCTTGCTCTCGTCGGTCACGAAGAACTCGATGTTGTTCCTGCTGGTCCATCTCAGGTAGCCGTCGCTGTACTTGTCGGCGATGTCACAGAGCTCTCTGATGGTGTAGACGCTGAGCAGTCTCGGACTTCCAAAGCGCACGACGTAGATCACATCGCCGCTCTCAGCTACCCTCTTGATCACTCCTGGCTTTACCACTTCGTGGTACTTCCACTTACCGTAGTTCTTCGCTATCACCGGGTGCAGGAGGTCTCTAAAGTATGGAGGTCCGAAATCGGTCTTAACCTCCCCAGCCATTTAGAACAACCCCCTCTTCTTCAACTCCTCGATATACGGCGATGGTCTCAGCTCCTCCTTCCTGAAGAACATGAACGGGTTGTTTCTCGGTGCCCTCACCATCCTGACATCTACATCCCTGCCAATGACTTTGAGGAACTCCCTCATTCCCTTTCTCCAGATCATCTCGGCGATTCTCTCTCTGAACTTGCCCTCCTCGTCCCACCAGTCCCAGATAGCTTCGAGGATCTCCTTGATCTCTTCGTAGGGTTTCTTCACTTCGACGAACGGCACAGCAACCCAGCCGATAACGGCACCTTCGAGGAATGGAGCCTTACCACCGATGAGGATCGTAGCACCTCTTTCATCGCCGGGCTTCAGAGCTTTGGGCATCTTGTTTATGCAGTGCATGCAGCGAACGCAGTTCTTGTTATCTATCGTCAGCTCCTTTCCGTCCCACTTGATGGCTTTCGTCGGGCAGAGCTTAACTACTTCGTTCTCGATGTCCATCCACTGCGCGTACTCCTTCACAGCTTCCTGATCGATCTTGATCTCGTCCTTCCACGTTCCGATTATCGCAAAGTCCGCTCTGGCTTTTGCAGCCACGCAGTCGTTGGGGCAGCCAGAACACTTAATCTTGAACTTGTAGGGCCACATCGGTCTGTGCAGCTCGTCCTGATAAGTCATCGTGAGGTCGTAACAGAGCTCAAGGGTGTCGTAGCAGGCGAACTCGCAGAGTGCGGGACCCATGCAAGCCGAAGGTGTCCTGAGAGCGGAGCCGCTGCCACCTAAGTCGAAGGGGATTTCGAGCTTGCCGAGGTCCTCGAAACACGGCTGCAGATACTCGCTCCTCGTTCCAAGGAAGATTATGTCGCCCGTCGATCCGTGGAAGTTCGTCAGACCGCTTCCCCACTTCTCCCAGACGTCGCAGAGTCCGCGTAGGGCTTTGGTAGAGTAGAACCATCCGGCTGGCATGTTGACACGCATCGTGTGGAAGTGCTCAACTTCGGGCACCTGGTCGCCGAGATCGGAGTAGCGCCCGATGACACCACCGCCGTAACCGACGACAGAAACGATTCCACCATGCTTCCAGTGCGTCTTCTTGTCCTTGTATGATATCTCAAGCTGCTTCAGCAGACCCCTCGCAGCCTTTGGCAGCTTTATGTCCTTGCCCTCGGCGGCGGCTTTTTCCATCATCTCGGCGGTTTTCTTGATCTCTTTGACAAAACTGGGCCACGGACCCTTTTCCAACTCGTCAAGTAAAGGAGTTTCTGACATCAGCTCACCTCCCGGTGTTTGCGAGTTCCGGGGAAATTATTTAAGGCTTTCGAAATTTCGAGTTACCTACTTTAGGTTTATCTAAAGGTCTTCGCAGCCTCGAATGTTGTTAGGGGGGCGCGCAAGGTTTTTTAAACCCGAAGCTGAGCTGCAACTATGGGTAAGACAGGAAGTGTCACGTGGGTAAAAATAAAGAAGAGGAACAGGAACGAATACCGCCTCGTACCGACGAAGTGGCAGAACTACAAGAAGCCGGGTCCGAATCAGAAGTACACGTCCGACGGGAAGAGGAGAAGAAGGATCAAGAGGTCGCCGAAGTCTATACTCGGCGTAAAGAGCTGATTACCTTCTCGACCTCTTCTATTTCCGCGTCCGTTCTGACACAAAATCCGCAGTAGTGTGTTTTGGAAGCCTCGTAACCCATTTCTCTAAGCCTCTCCACGACCTCATCGGTCTTCGGCGTGTTCACCTTCAACCTCTGCGCTATACGCTGCAGGTTGTAAACCGTAGGCGCGTCGCACTCCTCGGCGAGGGAATCGAGGAACTTCCTCGCTCTGCCTTCGGCTACCTCAGAAGCTTTTTTGACGACCTCGACACTCTTCAGCTCGCCGAGCCACAGGGGTCCCATGGCTACCAGTCTGTTCCCGCACCGGCAGAACTCCCTGCTGTCTCCCATCGGTACCGCAAACTTTGCGTTGCAGCGATCGCAGTAGAATACATGCCCCACCTTCTCGTAGACCTTGGCGGAGAGCGAAGTTGATCTTCGAAGCCCCACGTGAACGCGGTAGTAGTGCTCCATAGCCCAGCTCGCGATAGGTTCGACTACCTTCTCGTACTTCGTCGCCTCTCTGCAAAGGAAGCCGATCAGCATACGCAGACCGATCTCGTGGTAGGCATCGCTTTTCACGGCGAAAGCTGCGTACTTTCTGAGTCCAGAGCTCGTCGAGCTCCCGCAGAGTGCAGCTGTGTCGGTGGCTGTGACGCTGAGATACCTTCTTGCGGAAAAGCACGCGGAGTCGACGAAATGACTCGGCGAACCGAAAGGATCGAGGTCTATGTGCTCGAAGTGTCTGCGGCGCATCAGCAGGTTCGCCTCCTCGCAGAAGACCTCCGCACTTATTCCGTTGATTTCGAGGTTCTTCCTTATAACTTCGACAGCTTTCGGGTCCCTGTCGTTAAAGAGGACTTCCTTTCCCGCTTCGAGAGCCGCTCTAATACCTCTCACTCCGCTCGCCGCTAAGGCGTCGAGGAGCTCCTTGCTGTCGACAGCCGAAAAAACGCACATGTCGAGGTCTCTGCAGAACTTCATCCTGGGATTGTAAAAAACACCCTCAACGATCAGCTTCGCCTTACCCTCTATCAAGAAGCTTTGCGACCTCATCTGCGACCCTGTCCCTGTTCTCCTCATTGAGGACGAAAAGCTTGAACTCCCTCCTTATCCTTTCGGGGAGCGGGTGCCTCGACTTGTAGTGGACAGTCACCAGGACCTTTTCCCTATCGAAGAGACTCTCAGCGAACCTGACGAACTTCCTGCTCTTCAGCTCCATGGGACCGACCTCGTCGACTATCAGTATCTCAGCCTCGAAGTCCTCCTCGTCGAGGAAACTCTCGAGGTTGTCGACGAACACCGCGTACTTGCCGACCTTAACGCTCCCGGCTCCGACTTTAGCCAGCCATACTTCTCTCCCGCTCTTGAGACTCCTCAGCCTGAAGCCAACCCTCTTTCCGCTTTCCCTGACCTCCACCGTGACGAATCCGGCTGCTCTGTCTTTTAACCTCTCGTACACCTTCAGACACAGCGTTGTCTTCCCGACCCCCGGTCTGCCCGTTACAGCGATTCGCACGATAGCAGTCTAGCAGAGCATTAAATCCCTTTTGAAGTTTTTAAACCGGGAGCTGTTACTCTTTACGTGCTCCGACTGATAGCGAGGGAGATCGCGGAGAGGGCTAGGAACAAAAGGGAAGCAGCCGAGATAAAAAGGAGACTCGCAAAGCAGCTGAAATTAGCCAAGTTTCCGAGCGACGTCGAGATTCTGAAGGCAGCTGAAGGAACGGAGTTCTACGAGAAGCTTAAGAGCGTGCTGAGACTCAAGCCCGTCCGCACAATAAGCGGCGTAGCGGTCGTAGCCGTAATGACCTCTCCAGCCAGATGCCCGCACGGAAAGTGCCTGCCATGCCCGGGCGGCGTCGAGTTCGGGACTCCTCAGAGCTACACCGGTTTGGAGCCGGCAGCGATGAGGGCTGCACAGCACGGTTACAGGGCTTTCGATCAGGTTCTGGCGAGGCTCAGGGAGCTGAAGAGCATGGGTCACGACGTCGGGAAGGTCGAGGTTATAGTCATGGGCGGCACCTTCATCGCCAGGGACAAGAGTTACCGCGACTCGTTCATGCTCGAAGTTTACAACGCCCTTAACACCTTCGAAAGTCGCTTAAAACCTTCCTCGACACTTGAGAGTGCAAAAAGGAAGAACGAGAGAGCTAAAGCTAGGTGCGTCGGCGTTACTTTTGAGACACGCCCAGACTACGCGAGGGAGGAGCACATCTTGGAGATGCTGCGGTACGGTGGGACGAAGGTGGAGCTGGGTGTTCAGAGCATATACGACGACGTCCTCGAAAGGATACGTCGAGGTCACAGTGTTAAGGACACGGTGGAGGCTACGAGGCTGCTGAAAGACTCCGCGTTCAAGGTCGGATACCACATAATGCCCGGGCTGCCGGGTTCGAGCTTCGAGAGGGACTTGAGGATGCTGCGCGAGATATTCGAGAAAGAGGACTTCAAACCGGATTACTTGAAAATCTACCCCACGCTGGTGGTGCCCGGGACCGAGCTTTACGAGATGTGGAAGCGCGGAGAGTATCAGCCATACAGCACCGAAGAGGTCGTGGAGCTGATCGCGAGGGCGAAGAGGTACTTCCCCGAGTGGGTGAGGGTGCAGAGAATACAGCGCGACATACCAGTGAACGCCGCGATAGGCTTGGACAAGGGAAACGTGAGGCAGCTCGTCCACGAGAGGTTGAAGGAACTCGGCTACAGCTGCAGGTGTATAAGGTGCAGAGAGGTGGGACACAGGGGCGTCGACAGCAGTGAATACAGCAAAGCTGAGCTCGTGATCAGAGATTACAGGGCTTCCGGCGGAAGGGAGTTCTTCATATCCTTCGAGATACCAGACCGTGACGCGCTCGTCGGCTTCGTCAGGCTGAGGTTCCCGCGCGAACCGTTCGTGAGGGAGCTGAAGGACTGCGCCCTGATAAGGGAACTGCACGTCTACGGGAGAGCTGTAGATGTCGGAAAGAGGGGCGAGACTTTCCAGCACAGGGGATTCGGGGAGAGATTACTCAGGGAGGCGGAGGAGATTGCCAAGAGCGAGTTCGACAAGGTTGCTGTCATAAGCGGGGTCGGCGTCAGACCATACTACCGCAGACTCGGCTACAGGAAGCGCGGACACTACATGGTGAAGAAGTTGTAGTAATTGCAAAAATGTAATTTCTTTACATTCGAAAAATTTTTTAATATCCTGCTTTTAGTTAAACACCGTGTGGGGTGGAACGTTGATAGACGTTAGAGCGATGTTCGAGAGCTACAACAGAGAGGCTCTGAAAGTTCTGTCGAGGAGTGGAGTTGCAGAGATTCTCTTCAGCCTCGCCAGGTCGCCGAAGAGGTTTTCCCAGCTAATGTTTGAGACCCGTCTCAATCCCGGAATTCTCGACAGGCATCTGAAGGCTCTGACGAAACTCGGACTCGTCGAAAAGTTCGACGGTGTTTACGACCTTACGCCGAAGGGGCGGGACGTTGCTAACGTTCTTTCGCAGCTTTTAGGCATGTTTTGATCATGACAAATATTTTTTGTTTGAAAAATTCTGCTCTTTACATAACCGACAGTTTTTTAAAGTTCGTAACTATCTGTCTCTATGTCCGCACAGTTCGGCAAGGAGGAACTTGTGCATCTCCACCTCCTCCTTTTCCAGGTGAAGAAGACTTTCGAATTCGCGGGCATCGAAAACGAGTTCTTCGCCCGCTACGACCGCATGGGTATACTCCCCGTACAGATATTCAGGCAGAAAAACGAGCACCGCGAAGCCATTCTGAACCTCTGCCTCGGGATACTCAAGGCGATGGGTAAGGAGAGCGAGGCTGAGGAGATAAGCAAAAACCTCAGAAACGTTATCAAGATCTCGGAAAATATCTGAACTCAACGACCTCTTTATACTTTTGCCAATTCGTTTTCCTTTTTTCACCTTTCAAAACCTTTTCAGTGATCCGCATGGCGCCTATTCTGTTGAGCGGCTGATTGTTGTTTCCACACTGGTAGCTGTAGGTGCACCTCGGACACCCGTCGACCCGCTGGCACTCGCAGCTCTTCAACACCTCGTGCGCGATCTCGAAAGCCCTTCTTAGCTTTCTGAAAAGAAGCTTGCTCATCCCGCTTCCCCCCTTAACGGCGTCGTAGACGAATATGTCCCCCTCGGGCGTCGAGATTCCTCCCATCTCCCTGCTCCCTCCTCCGGTGAGGGCATCGCTCGCCTCTATAATAACATGCTCAAGCGCGTGGAAGCTTCCGGCGTAGTAGTCCTCGTAGTCGTCCGGCTCCGGGAAGGGAGCTGAGAACACGAAACCTTTAGTGACGAAGGAGTAGCTGACAGCCTCGTCGAGGTAGTGGTAACTCTTCCTCTCTCTGTCGAACGCGTTCCTCTCGATGTATCCGTAAACGCTGAGCGTTATCTCCATCGTGCAGTAGTGGGCATCCACGGGATCGTCTCTCGACTCCTCAACGCTGATTATCCGGGGTATGGATGTGTAGAGGGGGTCTGTGATCTCCTCCCCAGCTTCGAGCTTCTCGACCTCGCACACCAGCGACTTGAGGTCGAGATAGAGACTGCGGTACCTCTCGCCGTTGTGTATTATAACTCCTCCGGGGAACAGCTCCTTCACGGCTATGGGGAGGACTCTCTCCCCTATCAGCTCGCCCTCGCAGTATATCTTGACGCTCTCCCCTATCCCGCGCATGTTGAAATCCCTCAGAAACTCCCTCGCCCTCGCAGTTGCGTAGACTCTTCCCTTTCTAACTTCAACCACACCCATCGCCGCAAGTTTTGCGACGATATCTTCGAAGCTCCGAAGCTCCGAGAGGCTTGCAGCTCTTTCGATGCACATGGAGGCGATGTGATACATCGCGACCTCCTCGTTCATCTTCTCGACGAAGCCGTAGGATTCGTCCCTGAAGTAGTCCTCCGGCTTGTTCTTGTAGTACGTGCTTATCGAGTCGTCGGCTCTCAGGAGCAGAACTCCTATGCTCTCCTGACCCTTTCTGCCAGCCCTTCCGACCCTCTGCAGGAACTGACTGTAGGGAACGAGCTCCGAAATTACAACGTCGACGTCACCGACGTCTATGCCGAGTTCGAGCGTCGGCGTCGCGACGACTACGTTGAGCTTCCCCTCCCTAAACTCCCTCTCCACCCTCTCCCTTACCCCCCTCGGAAGACCGGACTTGTGGACGGCAGCTCTTATTCCGGCTCTCCTGAGAACCCAGTTCATGGTCTCGACACTCTTGTAGCTGTTTCCGAAGACTATTATCTTCCTCCCACGCAGCGCTTTTACGATGTCTCTGACCGAAGCGTAGATACTCGGCGTATACCTCATAATGAAGTTGAGCGTCCCCTTTCTGTGCTCGCCGTGCACGTGAACGAACTCCCTCTCGAAGAGCTCCTCGGCGAAGTCCTTTGCGTTGGCGAGAGTCGCGGAGGCGCAGGCTATCTGGAAGTCAGCGAACCTCGACAGTCTCCTCATCAGGTAGTGCATGTTCGTTCCGAGCAAACCCGTGTAGACGTGCAGCTCGTCGACGGCGACGAAGCGAACGTCCCTGACGAACCTCCTGAAAGCCGGAGTGTTGCGGAGGTGGAAGTCCACCATGTCCGGGTTCGTGAGTATTATGTCAGCTTTCAGCGAGAAAACTGCTCTCCTCTCGTCAGCGTCCGAGTCGCCATCGAAACGAACTGCTCTGAGCCCTATGGTGGAAGCGTACTCCTTTATCTTCAGCTCCTGATCCCTCGCGAGGGCTTTCGTGGGGTAGAAGATCATAGCCCTGCCGCCGCCTGCGATTCTGTAGAGCATGGGGATGACGAAGGCTTCCGTCTTTCCGAAGCCGGTGGGAGCTGTCACGACGACGTTCTTTCCTTCCATCAGCTTGATCATTGCCTCCTTCTGGAAAGGATACAGTCTCTCTATCCCCCTCCGCCTTAGAACCCTCGCGAGGAACTCGGGAAGGAAGTCGAGACCTTCACTCGGCGTGTCGCGGTACGGTTCGAAGACCCTGTAGAGAACGATCTCGTCGTCGCAGTCGAAGAGGGGGACTAGAAACTCCTTGTAACCCACCTCGCGCAGCAGTCTGAGATTCTTCTGCCTAACGGTCTCCTTATGGCACGCGCACCTCCTCTTCAGCCTCCCGCACCGCTCGCAGAAGAGGTCGCTTATGTCCACGGAGAGGGTTCGCGGAAAGTTTAAAATTTTACTTCGAGCAGCAGATACCTTTCGTTCTCCGTAACACCTCCAAAGTTCACATCCAGTCTTTTCGTGAACAGAGGTCCGTCGACGACGAGAGTGTGGAATTCTCCGTTCTCCCCGCACGGATCTACGCCCATGCTTTCGAGCTCCTCGATCAGCTCGAAGTCGAACTTTCTTCCGAGTATTTCCGCGAGCTCACGCTTAGCTGCGACGACGTACGCCTCGAACATGCTCGCGAACTCTCTCGCGAGCTTCGACGTGTCTTCTCTCCAGAGCGGGAAGATGGGCTCGACTCCAACCTCGCTGCAGACCCTCTCTATCCACCTGCGGTGCTCTTCGAGGTATATGTCCCCGAACACCGCTCTACGGGCGTTCAAAACTTCGAAAACCTTTTTTAGTCTCTCTTCGTAGCTCTCCCACGTAGTTTCTACGAGAAAAATTTCAATGCCGACGCAATCCGCTTGCCTTCTCAGCAGTTCGCAGCTGAGCCCGTGAGCTCTGCTCCTTCCGTCGCTGAGCATGCTGACGAGGTAATCGATGCGTAACTCCCTCGCAGTTCTCCAGACAGCGAGACAGCTGTCCTTGCCTCCGCTCCACATCGCTACCGTATTCTGAACACCGCGTTCAGTATCGCGTAGGTCACGAAGACGTCCTCGCCTATCGGCTCGCATATTACCACCTTCTTGCCCTCAAACTCCCCCTCTTTCACCCCTCTGCCCTTCGGAAAGCCGAAGAACTCCGGAAGTTCCTCTGTGACGTGCAGCCCGTAAGAGATGAAGAGCGGGACCACGTAGACGATGTCGCAGTTCATTTCCCTAACAGCCTCGTCCGGCATGGGTCTCCGCCTCCTGGCTGCGTAAGCTATTCTGACCTCGTCAAACGCTCCGCTCTGCTCTATTCTGCGTCTGTGCAGTTCCATGACCTCGCTGTAGTGGTCGAGCTGGCTGCCGTGCCCGACTATGAGCAGACCCCTCCTCACCTTCCCCCCTCCACGAAGACTATCGCGTAGTCCGAGTTGAGTTCTGCCTCCGCAGCTATAGCGGAGCGGATGGTCTCTCGACGTGTGCAGAGGTCTTCGAGTATTACGACTCTCCTCTCTCCGAACAGCGAGAGGTCGAAGCTCCTGTCTGCAAGTATCAGGAGGTGCCTGAACTTCAGAAGCTCGAACATGCTTTCATCGATCCTAGCATGGCAGTCGACGACAGCTACCTCGCTGAGGTCGACCCTCAGCCTGGCGAGAGCGACCTGAACGCTCGATATCCCTGGCTCGATTTCGACGTTCACATCTTTAAGCATGCTTCCCAAGCCCGAAACCATCGGATCACCCGTCGAAAGAAGCACAGCATCTCCCTCGACGAACCTTTTAAGCTCATCGACGTCGAAGCTCTTCAAAACCTTCTCCTTCCCGCTTCCCAGAACTCCCGCGACTTCGAGAGCTCTCCTGCTACCGTAGACAACCTTAGCTCTGGCTATCAGCTCCTTCGCCCTCTCGGTAAGGTGCCCCCTGCACACTCCGGCTCCGACTATCCATCCCATCCTATCACCACGACTTTAACACCTAACTCCTCGGCTCTCTCGAATATCCTATCCCTGCCACCAGCCCAGACGGCGAGCAGACCGGGAAATCCCACCACTATTTTCTCACCCGGGTGTCTGAGAGCTTCGTCGATGTGGACTCCGAAGACGAAGGGCTGGTAGTCTGGGAAGTTTCTCAGAGCGTAAAGCCAAGCCCTCCTGCCGGTAGTTATAGCTATTCGATCGTACTGCATCGCTATTTTCAGCTTAGTCTCCACGAGTTTCTCGCACCACGGTTCCACGAAGCCCGTGGTTCCGAGTATCGATATCCCCCCGGAGATGCCGAGCCTTTCGTTCCCCGTTCTACTCGCAATTCTCGCACCTTCCGGGCACGACACCCTGACTCCTCCCTCGAAACCGTATCTGCGCTTTACGATTTCGAAGTTCTCCATGATCTGTCTCATCGCCGCCTCACTCACAGCCTTTCTTCCGTTTTTGACACCTATTCCTTCCCCGAATTCAACGCCGCTGTCAACGACCTCGGCTTCGAAGACCAAGCCGTCGGTTGCGTCGAAAGCGTGATCGCCGGCGAACTTCCTCGCCCTGGCGAAACCCCTCTCGGCTTCCACATCCACCCTAACGCTTATCCCCACAGGTGTTAGGACCTCCACTTCCTCCACGTCGTCGTAGAGCGATGCTACAGCTGCGACGACAGCCGCAGCTGCTGTTGTGCCTGTCGTTATGCCTCTACGAAGGTAGCCGTCCTCCGTGAGGATATAGAGCCCCGAAGCTACCTTCTCGTACGCCCCCTCTCTGATCCACTCCTCCGGGTAGCGGTAGAGCTCAATCGGGTCTTTCAGCATACTCTATCAGGCAGTTGACTATAGCCGCGCAAACGTTGCTCCCACCTCTGCTCCCCTCGGTCGTAACGCTCGGGATTCCGAGTTCCCTTATCATCTCTTTAGCCTCCGCGGCGTTTACGAAGCCGACGGGAGTTGCTACGATGAAACGGGGCTCGTGCTTCTCGGCGATCTCGCAGAGCGCCATGGCTGCCGAAGGCGAGTTTCCTATCGCAACCAGGCTTCCCTCAACGAGCTCTGCGATGTTCCTGAGCCCAGAAGCCGTCCTGGTTCCACGCCCGTCTGCGAAGTCGATCGCAGCTATCGCCGCTCTCCTGAGGGCTACCCTCACCATGTGAACGTCCGTAATTATCCTGCACCCCTCTCTGATCGCTCTTACGCCCTCGTAGGTATCGCCGACGAACCTTATGACATCCCTGATCGAAACGTCCCCGGTGGCTGCGATGCAGCGCCTAACTATGTCTCCCCTGAGCCCCTTTTCCGGGTGTATCTCGCTGAGTATCCTCTCCCCCTCCTCCGCTATGCTCGTAGCATCGCCGGTAGCTCCCATCTTTTCGACGGCGTACTTCCTCGCATATCCCCTCGGCGTCAGCATGCGCTTCGCTCCGCGAAACTCTACGACTCTCGTTTCGGAGTTCCCGACGATCAGTATCGTGTTCATGTCGACGTCTCGCAGCTCCGAAAGTCTGACTACCTCAACTCTCTCCCCCTCACGCGTCGCATTTCTCACGACGCCGACGATCGCATCACCCCTGAACTTCCTGATTATCTCAACAGCCCTCCGGAACTTGGTCTCCCTGCTCCTGCTCGAAGGATTGTAGATCGCTATCACGAAGTCCCCGGCTAGAGCGTGGATCAGTCTGCTCTCGATTACGCTCCAGGGCGTCAGGAGATCGCTTAGGCTGATTATAGCTAAATCGCCACTTACGGCACAGCCCAGAAGTGACGAAGCTACAGAGGCAGCCGTGACACCCGGGACGACTTCTACATCCACATCTACCTCATTCTCGGCTAAGTATTCTACTACGAGAGGCAGGAGGCCGTATATCGACGGGTCTCCTCCGCTGATTAGAGACACAACGTGCTCTCTTGCGAGCTCGACAGCTATCTTCACTCTCTCGAGCTCCCTCCTCATCGGAGTGGACACGACCTTCTTCTCTTTGAGGAGTCCCGATATCATTTTTATATAACTCTCGTATCCGACGACGTATTCCGACTCCTCTATAGCCTTCAGAGCCTTGAGTGTCATCAGCTCAACGCTCCCCGGACCTATTCCGACGACGTAGAGCTTACCTCGCGATCGCAACCGTAACACCTCCGTAGACTCTCTTCGGCAGAACGAGCTCGCCGTAGCGTGACGCGTAAATCGCGCAAGCTTCTGCGACGTTCTTCACTCCAAGCACCGTCGCCTTCGTTGTCCTGACATCCATCGAGTTTATCTCCTCGGAATCGACGAAAACGAGCGGCTTCTTCAACCTGTTCGCGACCTCTACTATCACACTCCCTCTCTTCGCCCCGATCGTTGCTATAGCTCTGACCTCACTGAAATCCGCGCCTATTTCTTCGAGTGCCCTTGATATTGCGTCCATTATGTCCTCCGCTCCGACGTCCCTCCTGAAACCGACTCCCACGCTGTAGCCTTCGCTGAACTCCATAGCAGTCGTCAGAACAGGTTTTATCCCGAGCTCTTCGAGTTTTGTAGCCACTTCGTTTCCACCTCTGTGCGCTCCGAGCAGAACTACTGCGTGCTTCAGGGGTTTGTCCAGGACGAGCACTGCAGGATCTTCCCACTTGCTGCGAAGCCTTCCGCAGACACCTCTAACAACTATTCCAGCTGCGAGGTAGGCGATTACACAGTCGTATTCGTGCAGCTTGCTCCACACATCGCTGGAATAAGTTAGAAACTCGACTTCGTAGAAGTTTTCCAGAAACTCCTTCAGACCTTCGAGTTTCGCGATGTCCTTTTTGAAACATAGGATCGCGAGCTTAAGAGTAGAGGTGGGACCTCTCATCGTATCCCTCCACAACTTTTCCTATTATTATGGTGGCTGTCCTCCTAACTCCAGCTTTCCTCACCTTCTCTGCCACGTCGCGGAGCTTTGCGACTATCTTTAGCTCATCTCTCCGCGAAGCGTGATAGACGACTGCGCACGGCTCGTTCCAGCCCCTGACCTTCGCAACCTTCTTTGCGATCTCCTCTATCTTATCTGTGCCGAGCAAAACGACTATCGTGACCGGAAGCCTAGCCAGGACTTCGAGGTGGTCTTCGGCGAGCGTTTTGCCAGCGGGTCTTACTATCGCTACGCCCTCCGTGAGCGGGGACGTTAGCTCTATGCCCAAGCTCGCCGCCGACGCAAAAACGCTGCTGACCCCCGGAACGATCTCGCACTCTATCCCCCTCTTCTTCAGCTCCCTGATCTGCTCCCAAACCGCGCTGAATATGGTGGGGTCTCCGCTGTGAAGCCTCACAACTTTCTTTCCAGCTCTCACGCAGCTCTCCATGAGTTCGACTAGCTCTTCGAGTTTCATCCCGTGGCTGTTGATTTTCTCCGCCCTAAAATCGCTCAGAGTTTCTTCGCCGATTATCGAGCCCGGGTAAATTATAACGTCCGCCTCTTTCAGCAGTCTGTAGGCTCTCAGAGTCAGCAGCTCAGGATCTCCCGGTCCTGCGCCGACGAAGTAGACCTTCATGCTACCTCCTCGCGACGAGGACGCTGAAGTAGTCAGCCCTCTCTGGTATCTCCCGCGAAATCCTTTCACCGTCCATGAACAGCCTTTCGAGGAGGAAGAAGTCCGAGAATCCAAGCTTTTTGAGTTTCTCGACGGCTTTTCTCGGATTTTTTACCTTCAGAACGATGGCAACATCTGCTTCTTCGAAATCCTGCGTTGCTATGAGCGCAGAGCCCGTCACGAAGGTCTGGGTCACAGCCAGGGCGACGGCTACGCTGCTTATTCCGGGAACGATTTTGATAGGATAATCCGGATCGATTTTTCTGAGCTCCGATACGAGGTGCGCGAAGGTGGAGTAGAGACAGGGGTCGCCTATGCAGCAGAATGCCACGTCGTAACTCTTTTCTGCTATCTCGGCTGCGAGCTCTCTCGCAACGTCCTCGCCCCTGCCCATCGGAAATTCCACTATCCTCGGCTCCCGAATCTCTCTGACAACCTCGTAAGCCATTTTTCCGGGAACTATTACCTCATCTACTCTCTTTATGACGTCTACGGCTTCCAGCGTAAGGTGCTGCTTCGCCAAGCCTATACCCACGCCGTAGAGCACGGCTGTAGTTGTCCCTGAGTTTATCAAGTTTTCTTGTTCCAGCATCAAAAAATTTAAATAAAGATTGCTTGACTGAAGTCAAGGTGATTGGAATGCATATAGCAGAAGGCTACCTACCTCCGCTCTGGGCTGCCTTCTGGTACGCCTTTGCCGCCCCGTTCTTAATCTACGGAGGCTGGAAAGTTAAGAGGCTAATAGAAGAGAAACCGCAGACCAGATCGTTGCTCGCGGTCGCTGTGGGTTTCATATTCGTCCTCTCGGCTTTGAAGCTTCCTTCAGTAACCGGAAGCTGCTCGCACCCCACCGGCACCGGGTTGGCTGTAGTCTTCTTCGGACCTTCCATAACAGCCGTGCTCTCTGCGATCGTTTTGCTCTACCAGGCGCTTCTGCTGGCGCACGGCGGAATAACGACGCTCGGAGCGAACGTTACGTCGATGGGAATAGTTGGACCGTTCTTCGGGTGGATAGCCTACAGAGCGCTGCGGAGAAACTTCAAAATCGCCGTTTTCGCAGCCGCAGTCGTGGCGGATCTGACAACTTACGTAGTAACTTCTCTGCAGCTCGCGTTAGCCTTCCCGAGCTCACAGGGGTTTGAGGGTATCGTAAAATCGGCTTCGACGTTCATGGGGATATTTGCGGTCACCCAGATACCGCTGGCTGTTCTCGAAGGCTTTCTGGCTGCTGCTTTAGCTTCCTACATCTTGGAAGCTAGGAGCGACGTTCTGGAGGTGGTGAAGGCTTGAGGCTGCTCTTGCTTGCGCTGTTTCTGGCACTTCTGGTAATCCGCACGGAAGCGCAGGAGTGGGCTGGAGCAGATGAGCTCGCGGAGGAGGCTGTGAGACAGATAAGCCCACATTACGAGCCCTGGTTCCAGCCGGTATTCGAGCCTCCGAGCGGGGAGATCGAAAGCCTACTGTTCAGCGTTCAGTCCGCGATAGGAGGACTGCTCATCGGGTATTTCCTCGGAAGGTATGCAAACACTTGAATTCGTCCAGATGAGCTCCAGAAAACCGATCGACGGATATGCGAAGGTTTACTTTTCTCTATTTGCTCTCCTGATCGTTCAGACCTTTAAGGGCTCGCAGATCGCGGCGCTGGCTGTATTTTCTCTTCTCGGAATCTACGCCGACGCGAGGAGCTACCTGAAGGTTCTCAGTATTCCAGCCTTCTTCGTAACAGCGGGCGTTGCAGTCGTTCTGCTCGTCGTCGAGGGAGAGCCGGCAATCCGCCTCTGGGTTCTGGAGATCAGCGACGAGGCTCTGAGAGTTGCTGCAGATACCCTGCTGAGGTGCTTCGCCTCCATCTCAATAATCGCGTTCACAATCCTAACAACTTCCGCCGCGGAGTTCGTTCAAGCGCTGTCGAAGCTCGGACTTCCAAGGTTCGCTTGCGAACTCCTTTTTTTAGGATACAGAGCAATCCAAGTAATCTTCGACGAAATTTCGCGCCTCGAAACTGCAGCCTCGCTGAGGATGGGACACTCGGGTTTCAGAAAAACGCTTGAGACGAGTTCGCTGCTGGCTTTCGCAACCTTCGTGAGTGCGCTGAGGAGGGCTGAAATAATGGAGGAGGCGATGGCTGCGAGGTGTTACTCCGGCGAGTATCCAGATCTGCGAACACCGAGCAGGGGAGTGATGTTAGCTCTTACGCTTGCAGCGCTCATCGCAGCCGCGGGGTGGCTGATGTGATCGAGGCGATCGGCTTGCGTTTCGCCTATGCGGATCGGGAGATCCTCAAGGGAGTTGACTTCTACGCGAAGCGCGGCGAAGTGGTCGTGCTGATGGGGAGGAACGGAGCCGGAAAGACCACGCTTTTAAAGCACCTCAACGGCTTGCTCAAGCCAAAGTCCGGCAGAGTTGTAATAGACGGGGTGGAACTGAAGTACGACAGAAAAAGTCTGCTTCGGGCGAGGAGAAAGGTCCTCTACGTCTTTCAGAACCCTGACGACCAGATACTAGCCCCGACCGTCTGGCAGGACGTAGCCTTCGGACCGAAAAACCTCGGCTTGAAGGGCGAAGAGCTGGAGAGAGTCGTTAGAGAAGCTCTGAAAGCCGTGGGGCTTGAGGGCTACGAGAACAGGCTCTGCAGCACGCTGAGCGGCGGGGAGAAGCGGAGACTTGCGATAGCCTCCGCCATAGCTATGGATGCCAGCTACTACCTCTTAGACGAGCCTTCAGCGAACGTCGACGGAGAGGGCTTTAAGACTGTGGTGGAGGTCATAGAAAAGCTCAGAAGTCGGGGGAAGGGAATCGTCGTCTCCACCCACGACGTCGATCTGGCTAAGAGCGTTGGGGACAGGTTCTGCTTCATGGAAGACGGAAGAATTGTCTGGGAGGGAGAGAGCTTCGATTACTCCATCGCGAGGAAGCTAAAGCTTAGGAGTTTCGCCCTGGGGAAGATAATAGTAGCTGACAAGCCTATCGACAGCTACGAGTGTTTCTACGAACCGGAAAAAGCTCTGCTCAGAGCTCTCGAAGGAAAGACTGTCGTGCTGATCGGCGAGGCGGACGGGATCGAGAGGTATCCGGTGGAGATCGTTTATGAAGAGCACGAAGGTCGAGGTCGCGGGAGTCGTGTTCTCGAAGCTTAGACCGTCCCGCTCCGACGTATTCGCGGACATCGGATGCGGAAGCGGGAGCGTTTCAGCCTTCTTCGCCCCCTACGTCAGGGAAGTCTACGCGGTCGACCTGAAGCTGAGCGAGGAGGCAAAAGAGAGACTCAAAAACTTTGAGAATGTCCACGTGCTCGAAATGGACGGCTTGGAGTTCCTCGAAACCCACGAGGTTGACCTGGCTTTCTTCGGCGGGACGAAGGGGATAGAGGAAATGCTCGAAGTTTGCAGGGCTAGGAGGATCGTGGTAAACGCAGCCCGAATCGAGGTTGCGGTTAGAGTTTCGAGGAAAATGAAGGAGCTCGGGATATTCGATGAGCTGCTGATGGTTAGCGTTGCAAAGGGCTACGAGCTTGCCGGAGGAACGGCTTTTCGCTACCTCAATCCGGTTTTCGTCGTGTGCGGTCGTCGAACTCCCTGATCTTCTCGTAGAGCAGCGGCAGGAACAGTCCGACGTCGGTGACTACGCCTATAGCCTGGTGTGTCCCCCTGTCGATCAGCTTCGTCACGGTAGCCGGGTTTATGTCCACACAGACGGTCTTCACAGTTGATGGCAGCAGGTTTCCGACTGCGATGCTGTGAAGCATGGTCGCGAGCATGAGCACCATGTCCACTCCTCTGAGAGCTTCCTTCATCTTCTTCTTCGCCTCCATGACGTCCGTTATCACTTCGGGCAGCGGACCGTCGTCCCTTATGCTGCCGGCTAGAACGAACGGTATGCCCTTTCTGACACACTCGTACATTATTCCCTCCCTCACAATTCCTTTCTCGACAGCAGCCCTTATGCCTCCGGCAGCTATCACCTTGCTGATCGTGTAGAGGTGGTGTCTGTTCCCGCCGGGGACGGGTCTGCCGGTCTTGATGTCCATGCCGAGCGACGTGCCGAAGAGTGCGAGCTCTATGTCGTGAACAGCCAGCGCGTTTCCGGAGAGCAATACGTCTACGTAGCCGTCCCTTATCATCGCAGCCAGCGCATCCCTTGCGGCTGTGTGGTTCACAGCCGGTCCAGCTACGACCGCTATTTTTCTGCCCCTCCTCTTTATCTCCACTATGTCCTGCGCTATCTGCTCTATGAGTTTCTCGGTCGGTCTCTCTGACGAAACCCTTCCTCCCATGAACTCGAAGTATGTGGACTTCCTCGGTCTCTCCGGAGGGACTACGCGGACACCCCTCTCGCCGACGACTACCAGGTCTCCCTTCTTAACCTCGTCTATCGGAACGCAAACGGCTCTGCCATCGCGTATCACTATCACCCTGTCCATCGAGATATCTTCCACCTGCAACCACTCGCCGTTGTACCTCACAAAGGTCGGGTGGTTGGTGGTAACGTAGAAGTTCTCCGGAAGAACCTTGTCAGCCGGAGCTTCGGCGAGTTCGACGTCCTCCACATCCGGAAGCCTCGCCCCGAGCTTGTGAAGCTCCTTGAGAATCTTTTCGAGGTGTCCCTCGTCTCTGCCAATGATGAGCAGCCTCGCGTAACTCGTGTCGTGCTTCCTCCGCCCTATCCTTATTTCGAGTATCTCGAACTCGCCGTCTAGGTCGAGGATCGTGTCTAGCACCCGTGGAAGTATCATCGAGTCTATCAGATGCCCCTCGAACTCGACCTCTCTCGCTCTCAAACGACCACCCCTAACTGCTTGAGGCGATCCCTGGTTTCGATAATAGCTTTTTCGTTCCTGGTTTCTATCGTCAGAAAGTTGTCGTAGCTGTGCAACGGAAAACGGTGTAAGTCAATGTTTCCTCTCCCTAAAGCGAGGTGCTCGTCTGACTTTCCGTTGTTGTCGTGGACGTGGATGTTTACGACTCTCTCGAACCTTTCGAGAAAGAACGGGTTCTCCTGGATGTTGTAGTGCCCGACGTCGAGCGTGAGGCTGAGGTCCGTGTCCTCCATTATCCTTTCGAGCGCCCTCCTGATCCCGCCTTCCACGAGTATCGTATTCTCCACAGCTATTACGACGTTTGCGTTCTTCACGAACTCGTAGAACTCCTCCATCAGTACCCTCTCGTTGTGCTCATCGAAAAGCGTGCGATCGAAGAAGAACTCTCCGTTGTTTATGAAAGCCGGATTCCAGCCTATGTGCACCGTAACGACTTCCGCACCGCAGCGGTCGGCGAGGTAGCAAACCTCCGCGAGCTCCTTGTAGCTGGCTTTCCTCATGTTCCTGCTGAGCGATATGAAGTTGGTGCTCGTAGCCGGAGCGTGGATCAGGAGGTCTAAATCGTAGCTCCACCGCATTTCGGTCAGCTCGGCGTAGCTGATCGCTTCGAGCGTGTAGTAGGGGTGGTCCATGAGTATTTCCACGTGGTCGAACCCGTTGGTGGCTGCGAACTCGAAGGCTTCCTTCGGAGTGTGCCTGACGTCTGGCTGGATTCCGACCTTCATGGCTCGACCATCGTCCCGATTCCTTCCTTCGTGAACAGCTCCAGCAGTATCGCGTGCCTCCTCGATCCATCGATTATGTGCGCCCTCTCGACTCCCCCCCTGAGTGCCCTCACGACAGCTTCGGCTTTAGGCTTCATACCCCCCTTTATCGCGCCGCTCGACATCATCTCTTCGAGCTCTTCGAGCTTCAGAGTCTTCACGAGTGTTGACCTGTCGTCGGGGTTCCTGAGTATTCCCGGAACGTCGGTCAGCATTATGAGCTTCTTCGCCTTCACAGCCGCTGCTATGTCGCCGGCAACGGTGTCTGCGTTCAAGTTGTAGACTCTCCCGCCGAGGTCAGCCGCTACCGGCGATACGACCGGGATGTATCCGCTTTCGAGGAGGACTTCGAGTATGTGGGGATTCACGTATTCCGTCTCTCCGACGTATCCCAGATCGACTATGACTTCCTCGTCGCCCCTGCGCATCTTCATCGTCTTCTTCCTGGCGACTAGGAGCAAGCCGTCCTTTCCACTTATACCCACGGCTTTCCCGCCGAGGCGGATGAACGTTGTCACGATCTTGGAGTTTATCTTTCCATCGAGAACCATCTCGACTATTTCTATTGCCGCCTCGTCGGTAACTCGAAGACCTTCGACGAACTTCGGCTTTATTCCGAACTTCTCCATCTTCTCGCTTATCTCCGGTCCCCCGCCGTGGACGACGATGGGCTTTATCCCCACGTAGTGGAGAAGGAGGACGTCTTTGATTGTCTCTTCGAGTATCTCCTCGCTCACCATCGCGTGTCCGCCGATCTTGATCACCATCTTCGTGCCGTGAAACTCCTTGATGTACGGCAGAGCTTCAACGAGTATCTCCACGTTTTCCATGGGCAAAGTCGATCGGCTGCAAATAAAGCTTGAGCGGGAAAGGTGACTTGACAAATCGGCTTGGTAAAGCTGAAACGTCGTTCGAGAGGGTGCTGGGGACGTATGAAACTATTTGCTTTAACTATATTGCCACGTTACACCTCCATACCCGACGTAGAGAATTCTGTCCGGCGAAAGAGCCTCTAAAACCTCTTTCCTGTGAGTCACAGCTATCAGCGTAATTCCGGACTCCCGCGCAATTTCCGAGATCTTTCTCGCAACTCTAACAGCTGTCATCTCGTCGAGGTGTGCGGCGAACTCGTCGATTATCATCAGACTCGGCTTTTTCGCGAGACAGAGAGCTAGCTTAAACCTCTCCTTTTGCCCAGTTGAGAGCTCGTGGAACCTCGCTCTGTAAAGGACAGCGTCAGATATCCCCGCTCTGTTCAAAATCTCGACCGCGAGATATATGTCTCCCGTAATCTCGTACACCTGCTCGAGCACACTCTTTTCGGAGATCTCTGGCTCTAATTCTGCCGGTATCAGCGCAGCAACGCTGCTCGCCTCAACTTCCACCTTACCCTCATTCGGTCTGTAAGCGTCATCTTCTATCCCCAGCGCACTCCCGACGATCAGTCGCAGAAGTGTGGTCTTTCCAGAGCCGCTCGCTCCAACTACCGCGACGACCTCTCCCGGTTTTATCTCCAAGTTTACGTTCCGCAGAACGTACCTCTCGACTACCCTCTGTTTAACTCCAAAGGATTCGAGAACAAGCCTCACATCTGGATGCAGAGCCTCTACGTCGAGAATCGTCGTGAACAGCTTGGAAACGTTCTCAAACTTGAGCTTTTTCAGCATCTCCACCCTGCCATACCTCGAAACGCAGAGACGTCCCCTGTGGACTTTCGCCACTTCATCGGTTTCGAGGAACCTCTTCACGTACCTCTCAGCCTCTTCGCTCAGAGGTTTGTAGAGGACCGGCTTGCCGGACGCCGTGTCCCAGAGGTAGTAAAAGCCCGCTTTTTCGAAGAAGGGGTTGAACCTGGCCATCTGCGCGATCGTTTCCACGAGGTGCTTTTTCATCCTCATTTCGGGGACCCTTCTCTCCCTTATCCACTCCACAGCCGTTTTAACGGCGAGCGTTCCCAGCCCGTCTGCTCTGTAATCTGGATGAACGACGACCCTCGCTATCCTCGAAGCTGCCGAGTTACACCTCCGCATAGCATCCTCGCTCGCCCTCTCCCAGAGCTCCCGTCTCGCAATTTTGAGGGGGAAACGCTTTCTCAACTCTTTAAACAGTTCTTCGAGCTCCCTTTCCGGTGAGAAAACGTTCTCGAACCACTCCTTCGGGAAGACCTTCTCCCTTATGTTCTCGACTATCCTTCCGTCGACTTTCCGGTGCATCAGTGGAACCGGTGGGTCGACTCTAACGTAAGCCACGACGTCGGGTTCGAACGGGAGCCTGTCAAGGAGTTCGAAGATCAGGAAGCGCGAAGCCGGTGTCGATCCCTTAATCTCGACTATATGAACGTTTCCGCTTCCGCACTCACACCTCGGCTTCGTGTTGGATTCGATCAGCTTCCCGCAGTCGTAACACTTCCACAGCGCCACCCTGCTCTTTTGGCTCGCGTAGTGGTACTGCTCCAGCTCAGCTATCCTCTCGAAGTCCCTCTCGTAAACGGCTTCCCTCGCAAGAATTCTGTACCTGTAGACCTCCTTTCCGCCGAAGTTGTGGCGAGATAGCTCGACTACTTTGCTAAACACGTCCCAGACCTTTACCTTTTCACCGTCATACAGCCTGTAGAGCTCGTAGTCGTCGAAGAAGAGAATCTTTTTTCCATGAATCTCCTTCGGCTCGTTCTTTATCCTCACCTCGACGACGTCGCCCTCGAACATCCAGGCAGCGATACCGGACATGTAGAGAGTCAGCCCGTTGTCCAGCTCTACGACGCCGAACCACCTGTGCTTATGCTTTGGCAGCTCGTGGCGAACAACTCTTGCAATCATCGAAATTATTTTAGCCTTAAACAAATAAACAGTTTTTCGTGCGCGGACTCATAGTCAGACAACCCTTCGCATCGATGATAATCAGGGGCGAAAAGAAGTGGGAAATTCGAAAGACGAACACGAGGGTTAGAGGCTACGTCCTGATAATCAGTGAGGGATACGCTATAGGGAGAGCGAAGCTCGTCGACGTTCTCGGTCCGTTCTCGGTTGAGGAGCTCTCGAAGTATTACGACTACCATAAGGTCGACGAGAGATTCTTGGAGGAATATTCCGGTGGAAAAAAGCTTTACGCTTGGGTCTTCGAGGAGCCGGAGGAGTTCGAAGAAAAAATCAAAGTCAACGTCCGAAGAGGTGCGCAGATTTGGGTTAGGCTTCGATCGCAAGATTAAATACGAACGGCTTGCGGGAGATTCCGGGTTTCTCGCTCGTTCCACGTTTATCGCGGCAAAGAAATAGTCCAGAGAAAGTAAAGTTTACGAGTCTGAGAAAAGAAACGACAAAATCTTCCTTTCTGCAGACTTCAGCCTTTTTATGAGGGCATTTTTTGAGATTCCATTCATTCTGGCAAGATCATCGAGAGTGCACCTTCTTGGATAGCTGTAATATCCATTTCTGTATGCCTGCTTGGACGTGTCCCTATTACCAAAACAAATAAATTCTAAAATTACACTGAAATATGCA
>JBEVCD010000008.1:0-13553 GCA_040514265.1 Archaeoglobaceae archaeon
TCGGCGACATCAGCTTCTTCTTCAAGCCGAGGAGCGTGGCTGTGATAGGGGCTTCAGCAACAATAGGCAAGTTCGGATACAACATAGTCTGGAACCTCAAGCAGCACGGCTTCAGAGGGAAGGTATATCCGGTGAACCCGAAGTACAAGGAGGTTCTGGGTTACAGGTGCTACCCGTCGCTGACAGCGATTCCCGATGAGGTCGATTTGGCAATAATAGCTGTGCCAGCCAGAGTTGTTCCGGAGATAATGGAGCAGTGCGCGGAGAAGGGTGTGAAAGGAGTGGTAATCGTCAGCAGCGGTTTCAGCGAAGAGGGGAACGTGGAGCTCGAAAGGAGGGTCGTTGAGATCGCGAAGAGGGGGAGGATCAGAATCTTCGGTCCGAACACGACCGGAATACTCAACACCGACAACGGACTGATAACGTCCTTCGCGCTGCTGCCGGTGATCAAGAAGGGTAGCGTCAGCATCATAGCGCAGACGGGCCTTTTCCATTCTAATGGAGATCGTAGCCAGCAACTACCCGAGTCTGGGCTTCAGCAAGGTCGTTGGAATGGGAAACAAGGTGGACGTTGAGGACTACGAGGTGCTGGACTTCCTGCTGAAGGACGAGAAAACGAGCGTCGTTGGAATGTACGTGGAGGGTGTGAAGAACGGGAGAGCCCTCTTCGAAGTAGCCAGAAACGCCTCCAAACCGATCGTAGTCTTCAAGACCGGGAGAACCGAATACGGAAAGAGAGCTGCCCTGAGCCACACAGCGTCGATGGCTGGCGACGACGACGTATTCGACGCTTTTTGCAGACAGGCGAACATCGTTAGGGTTTACAGCTTCGAGGAGATGTTCAACGTAACGAAGGCTTTCTCGATGCAGCCGCTCCCCGAAGGTGACAACGTTGCAGTCGTTCACTACACTGGCTCCGGATGCGTGCAGGCTGCGGATGCGGCGTACTTTGCTAGTCTAAAGCTCGCGGAACTCAGCGAAGACAGCGTGAAAAGGCTGGAGAGCGTAAACCCGGAGTGGCACAGAGTTGCGAACCCCGTGGACATATGGCCAGCGGTCGGAGAGGTAGGAACTCAGAGAGCTTACGATACAGCAATCGAAACCCTCCTAAGCGACGAGAACGTCGATGCGCTCGTAGTAGCGCTCTGGGCGAGCAGCAGTTTGCGAGAACCGTATCAGCCAGATTTCAGGAAGCTCGGAGACCTCGGCAAGCCCGTCTACTTCGTCGTTGAGGGTCCGAGGGATGCCACTTTCGAGATGGAGCTCTGCGGATTTCCGACGTACCCCGACGTTATTACAGCCCTGAACGTGCTTGGAAAGGTCGTGAATTACGCTAAAAGAAAGAGCGGACGTAATTAGCCTCTTTTTTTAATATTTTAACCTTGTCGAAAAACCCTACGTTTCCGATACCCAGATCGTCGAGCTCCACGGTGATCAATCCGTCGTATCCGAGCTCCGAAAGCGTTCGGAGCACCTCTCCAACCTCCTCGCTCCTGCTGGGCTCCACATGGTGGTTCTTCGAGTCGTAGTAGCTGACGTGGACGTTCTTTATTCTCTCGAAGAGCAGATCGACGAAGTTTTCCACACCCCCAGCGAGAAGTGCGTGCTTGACATCGAGAGTAACGTATAAATCGTAAGAGTTCGCGAACTCCGCAAGCTCCTCAGCTCGCTTGCACAGCGCGTTTATCCTCGGTTCCGAGTTTTCGATCGCTACGCTCACCCCCTTTATCCTCGCGTACCTCGAAAGTATCCTCAGAAACCTCCGGAGCATCCAGTAGTCCGCCCAGACCGGCGGTCGGGCTGCGCTCCTCTTTCCGGCGTGAACCGTAACGAGTTCAGCTCCGCTCTTGGAAGCTATAGATATCGCCGAAAGGTTCTCCTTGAGCGTCAGATCGCACAGACTCCTGTTCACAGAGACGGGATTCAGGTCCAGAACCGGTGCATGGATCGCGAGCGTCATACCCGCAAATTGTTCGAGCTTTTCCGGGTTTCTGTCCACCCAGAAGTGCGGAGTCTCCACCCAAAACTCGACGCCGTCGTATCCGGCGAGCTCAGCAGCCTTCGCTATGAACTCCGTGGAGTACTCGTAGAGGAACATCGAGGAGAAGAGCAGTTTCATACGCTGCGCATCCGCTTGTACTGCTCGAACAACCTTTCCAGTCTCTCTATCTTTCTCCTGTTCAGTTCTTTCGTCGCGTTCTTCAGAGCTTCGTCGAGCTTCGCAGCCTCCACGGCTCCGACGTCGTCGACGACGATTACTTCGAGAGCTTCGCGGCTCACGCGCGGGACGCCGTACTCGTCGAACGTCTCGGCGGCGACGTGGGACATTTCGCTTCCGTAGATGATAGCTTTTATACCCCTCCTGCACAGCGCTTCAGCTGCGGCTCTGCTCCCCCCGCTCGAATCTATGATGTAAACGATGTCTCCGTCCTCGATCTTAGCCCTCTCGACTTCCTCCTTCGTGAACTTTCTCAGAACTTTGATCTCCCTCCAGCCAGACATCTCCAGAAGCCTGAGTTGTTTCAGTTTCTCGACCTTTTCTTTCAGCTCCGCAATTTCTGCGTCTCTCTTCTTTATCTCGCTCCTCAGCTCAGCGATCCTCGCTTCGAGCTCCCTCACGTAGTTATCTCGCCTTATCCTCTCGTGCTCCTCCTTCGAAATCTGAATTATCTTCTCTCTCAGCCTCTCTATCTCGCTTCGAAGCTCCGAAATCTCCTTACGCAGAAGTTCGTTCTCCCTCCTGAGCTCTGATATTATTTTCTCCTTCTTCTCAAGCTCGGACCTCGGGATCAGGTCTTCTCTCTTCCTCTCCTCCCTCTCCTCCTCGACCTCCTTCGCTATAAGGGAGCTTATCGGAACGCCGCGCAGAATTTCGGCTTTCACTCTATCGGCATCTATGCCAGCCGGAAGCCTCTTCTCGACGTTCTTGAACTTGTTCTTGTGGAAGTTGTAAGCGTCAATCGCGGCAGCCAGGGCGTCTCTTTCGTGGTCGTTGATGGTTCTGTAGCGGGCTGTAAGGGATTTCTTCTTCCCAACGCTCAAGTCCTCCTTTGGAGCGTGCAGCACGGCGTTGAAGGCAGCCCTTATTTTCTGAACGAGTTCCGGCGGGGAGCTTTTGTCGGTCGCAACTATTACCGGCTTCCCCGCGCTCGCTATGTAGTCTATAACGTCCGCTGCGCTCCAGTTCTTCCTGCTCGTGACATCGATGAGGTTTCCATCGAGGTCGATGATGGCGACACCGGTTGTAGCTCCGGGGTCCACACCGACGATGGTGTAGCGAACCGTTTTCGACAGCGGAATTAGTTCTATCTTCTCCTTCGCGATCGCCTCTACCTTCACCTGAACATCTTTAGTCCTGAAGGAGCTCACGGGAACTTCGCTCTTTGCGGCATTGACCGTTATCACAGCCCTCGATATTCCGCCGTATCCGCTCCGCACGTCTTCCACGTATTCAAAGCCCATGCTGCTCAGCTTGTAGCAGATCTCTCTGTAAACCTGTCTGACGAGCTCGTGAACTCTTCTGCCGTACCTCTTCTGCCTCCATCCACCTTTTCCGAGGCTCCTGGCGCGAGATATGACGATGCGGGTCTTGTTCGTGAAAACGGATACCTCGTAACCGACTCCGAAGCTTGCGAGCATCGCAGCAACTCTCGCCTCGTCGAACGGGTTCCTTATGTTCACCCTTATTCCGAACCTTCTGGCGAGACTTGGGAGTGACCCGTTCTTACCCGCAACCTGAACGAGCTTCACGTTGGGCAACGACCTGAGAAAGTTCAGTATCTCTTCTCTGCTCCCGAAGACTTCGAAGATGTTGTCTACGGCTATTATTTCCGGCGAGAGAGTCTTCAGGAGTCTCAGCAGTCTGCCCCTCGAAACACTCCTCTCGAACTCCTTCTCCCCGATAGCAACTACCGCGAACCTCTTTACCCTACCACCTATTACGTCTACTCCGACTACGCTACCCCTCACTCAAGATGTAGTCCATCACAGAATTGAAATCCCTTTCTATGCGGTAAGCCCTTGAAAAGTACGAGAGCACGTTCTTAACATCCCTCTCAAGAAGGTCCCTCCACCCCTCGCTGCCGACCTCAACGCTCTGCGGAAAGTCGATGATCCATATCCCCTCGCTGCTCACGAGGATGTTGTACTGACTCAGATCGCCGTGAACTATGCCCCTCTTGACGATCTTTCTCGTCTCGTCGATTATCATCTCCAGAACGTCCTCGGGGTTCGTAAGCTTCACGCGGTAAAGCTCCTTAGCCTCTATCAGCTGCATCATCACGGCGTTGCCTTCCCATGCGTAGACTTCGGGAACGGCCAGTCCCTGAAGCTTCTTCAGAGCTCTGTATTCGTTCCTAGCCGACCTGACCGCGAGGATCGAGAAGTGCAGATCTCCGTAGCTCCTCTTCTCCTTCACCCTCTTGAAACTCGAATGCCCCACCCTGTGGAACTTAACGACCACCTCGCCGAACTTGTCGGAGTAGCAGTTCACGACCGCACTCTCCTTGCCCTCCCCCATGACCTTCGCAACCGCGCTTATCAGACCCCTCCTTACGAGCCTGTGTAGAGAGTATAGGCTGAGTCCCAGAAAAGTGAAAGCCGAACCCTCATACTCTGTCTGCTTGTTGACGACGAGTCTAAGGTCGGATAGGAAACGGAGGACGTTTCTAGCCTTTTCCTCGCTCGTCTTCGAGTGTGACGCTATTACTTGTAGCGGAACGTAGTGGTAGTCCCACATGTTCTCGAATATCGCATCCATGATGCGCCAGGAGAGCTTTCCCATCTTCTTGTAGAGCTCCGGGAGGTTCATAGTCTCCTCGGAACGATTCCCTGAAGCATCATGCAGTCCACGAGCACGATCGACAGCATGGCTTCAACTACCGGCACAGCCCTCGGAACTATGCAAGGATCGTGCCTGCCCTTCACGCTGATCTCGACCTCCTTCATTTCCCTCCAGTCGACGCTCCTCTGACCCTTCGCTATCGAGGGCGTCGGCTTGACGGCAGCTCTGACGACTATGTCCTCGCCGGTCGATATTCCTCCCAGTATTCCTCCGGCGTTGTTGGAGGCGAACGCGATTTTTCCCTCCCGCAGGAACATCTGGTCGTTGTTCTCGCTCCCCCTCATCTTGGAAACTTCGAATCCCCTGCCTATCTCGACTCCCTTAACAGCCGGAATGCTCATTACCGCGTAAGCTATGTAGGCGTCGAGCTTGCCGAAGACGGGCTCGCCGAGCCCTGGAGGGACGTTTCTGGCTACGCATTCAACGACGCCGCCGACGCTGTCGCCGCTCTGCATGGCTTCTCTGATCCTCCTCTCAGCCTCAGCCTCCGCGCTCTTATCTGGGCACCTTATCGGGCTGCTCTCAGCTACTTCGAAAGCCTCCTCGTAATCCCGAACTTCGAATCGAACTCCCGCGATCTCTTTAGCGTATCCGAAGACCTTCACCCCGAACTTTTTCAGTATCAGCTTCGCAACCGCTCCAGCTGCGACTCTTGCAGCCGTTTCCCTGCCCGAAGCTCTGCCGCCGCCCCGCCAGTCGTAGACTCCGAACTTCGTCCAGTAAGCGTAGTCCGCATGCCCCGGGCGGAAAACGGTCTTGATGTTTTCGTAGCTGCTCGAATCGACGTCGACGTTTCTTATGATCATGGCTATAGGCGTCCCGAGGGTGACGCCGTCGAGCACGCCGGAGAGTATTTCAACCTCGTCCGCCTCAGCCCTCTTCGAAGCGTAAACACCGCCGGGTCTCCGGCGACGCATTTCTCTGGCTATGAATTCCTCGTCCAGCTCAAGTCCTGCCGGACAGCCGTCGATGACGCAACCGACAGCTTTCCCGTGGCTCTCTCCCCACGTGGTGACGCGGAACAGGTAGCCGAAGGTGTTCATCTCCTTACGTACCTCCCCCTCGTATCTATCTCCCTAGCTCTCTCGACGACCTCCTCACTCCCGCCAGCTTCGAGGTAGCCCTCGACGAACGCTTCGGCTAACTTCTCCCAGTTGTCGAAACCCGCTTTCAGGGACTCGATGTAGACGTGTAGATCTACACCCTTCGGCTCAACTTCGGTGTCGAAGTAAGCCAGCCCGAAGTCTATGAAGTAAACCCTGTCACCGACTATTATGTTCGCCGGCGTCACGTCTCCGTGGACTATGTTCGCCGAGTGCATCTTAGCGAGCAGCCTTCCGATCTCCCTGCTTAACTCAACGCTCATGCAGTCTCTCGCAACTACTCCCTTAACTCTCTCCATCACTATCGTGTCTCCCTCCACGTCGAGCACTATCGGCGTTGGAACCCCCACGCGGCGCGCGGCGGAGATGATCTTAGCCTCCATCCTCGTCCTCTTAACCCTTATCTCTTCGTCGAGCTCCTTTATTCGATATCTCTTCGGAATCCTCCTCTTCACGACGATATCTTCGTAGATTCTCACCTCCGCCTCGCCGCCGAGGTAAACCTGCATGCTTCAAGCCTGCGGTGTTGCTTAAAACGTTAAGCGTTTATTCAACTCCTCACGAAACTTCGAACATGAAGGTGCCGTGGAGGCGGGTAGCCTCCTGGCACTGCGTAGCCTGCGGAAAGTGCTGCAGAGCTTTCCGCGTCAGGTTGAACGCTTACGAATACCTCAAGCTGAAACACACGGGGTTCGTCGAGGAGAGGGGCGGAAAGTTCTACATAAAGAAGATCGATGGACTTTGCCCCTTTCAGGTCGGAAGCCTCTGCGCGCTCCAGGACAAACTGAAGCCGATAGCCTGCCGCCTCTATCCGTTCTCGATCTACGAAAGGGGAAGTGAGGACGCAACCTTCGAATACGGCGGCGAAACTTACTACGTTTACGTCGACACGTTCTGCAGAAACGTCAAGCTCGGAAAAGCCGGTGCTGATATGATGAAAATCGTTGAGGAAGCGGTCAAGATGCACAGAAGGGAAATCTCACAGCCACAGAAGCTCACAGCAGATTTAGGAGCTTCAGGGCTTCAACGACTCCGTCGCCGTCCGGCGAGGGTGTGACGATGTCGGCAACCCTCTTCAGCTCGACGCTCGCGTTTGCGACGGCTATTCCCATTCCGGCTACCTCGAACATTTCGACGTCGTTCTGCGAGTCGCCTATGGCGGCGAAGTCCTTTACGTCGATCCCCATCCTCTCGGCGACGAACTGAAGAGCTCTGCCCTTGCTGACGTTCTCGTCCGCTATGTGGTAGGCGAAGCCGGAGTCGAGGAGTTTCACACCCATCCCCGCTATTATCTCGCGAGCCTTCTCTGCGTCGAACGTTCTGCGAACACAGACTTCCGACTTGCGGAGGTCGAAGTCGAGCGGCTCTACGTCGAAGTGCTTGGCGAGGACTTCCATAGCCCTCACGCACTTCTCCTTGTCCCCGAGCACGATGTCTTCGCCGTCGTAAGAGAATCGAACGACTCCACCGTTTTCGGCGATGACGATCTCCGAGACCCCTATCAGCACGGCAGCAGCTCTGGCAAAGCAGGAGACGTTTCCGGTCGCCAGGACGACTGGGATCTTCACCTTCCTGAGCGCTTCGACTGCTCTGCAGTTTATTGCTCTACGCCTGTTCGTCAGCGTACCGTCTATGTCCACGGCGATCGCTTTTGGGAACATGCTGGATGTTGACTTAAGAATTTAAATCCCTCCGCAGCCCGCGGAGTATGATCCAGATCTACGGAGCCGGTATGGCTGGGAGTTTCCTCTTCATGCTGCTCCGCGATCAGGAGAAGGTAAAGATCTTCGACGTGAGAAAGGTCGTCGACTGCCGCTGCGCTTGGGGTATAGCCTACAGACAAGCCAAAAAGCTGTATAAGCTCATTGGCGTCGACCTGGACGAATACGTCCTCTCCAAGCCAGAGCTCGCGGTTGCGAACGGCATAGAGATGAAGAACCTGAACATAGTGACCTTCGACAGAAGGCGACTCCTTCAGGACCTCTGGCGGGAGCTGGATTTCGGCGAGGTGAAAGCTGATCTCCGGGTCGACGCAACCGGTGTTGCGAGGGCTTATCTGCCTCCGATAGCCAACGACAGGATATACTACTGCGTTCAGTCCGTCGAGAGGTTTGAAGCTGACGAAAACGTCTACGCCTACGCCGTAAAAACGGGATACGCATGGGCTTTCCCGCTCGGCGACGGCAGGTGGCACGTCGGTGCTGGAGATACGAGTTACGAGAGGGCTGCAGCCCTCGTCGAGAAGCTTAAGGATTTCTACGGATTCGGGGGCGACGCAGCCTGCAGCTGCAGGGCGAGGATTCGAATGCTCCCACCCTCGCGCTGCAGACCTTTCGTGGCAGCCAACACCGTCGGTGTTGGAGAGGCAATAGGCTGCGTCAGCGGTTTCGGCGAGGGTAACGCCCCCTCGCTCGAATGCGCGAAGATACTCGCTGAGGAAATACTCGACGGAGAGCTGAGGAGATACGAAGAGAGGGTCATCGAGAACTTCAGATGGATAGAGCTTGAACACGAATTCGTTGAAGCTGTTCAGATCGGTAGGAAGCTCTCGGCACTACTGAAGCTTCCGAGAGTGATGATGATAGAAAGAAGGCGGAGCGCTAGCATGACGCCGAGGCTCGTCTCGCTCATAAGGAGGCTGATTTAAGATATATCTCCACAGGCGCAGAAGAGCTCGTTTATCGCCGCGAAAACGTCCTCAAAACCCTCGCCGCTCACGCTCGAAACCCTGATCGTTCTGTAGGGTATCGTTGTGTAGTCTATGAAGAATTCGACGCTTTCGAGTAGTTCTGCCAGCAGCCCGCCGCTTTTTAGCTTCCTTCTGACTTCCTCAACGTCGATGCCAGCAACGTCGGACTTCGTGAAGATCGTAAGCGTCGGCAGCGAGAGGCGTAGAGAGACGACAACATTCTGCATTATCGCAGCCATGAACCCCTCGGCGTCGGCTGCAAGCGTCGAGTCGACGAGGAAAAGCGCCGCGGAAAAAGTGTCTGAAAGCTTTTCGGTTATTCTCCTCCCGCTTTGAGAGTAGATGAAAATCTCCATCTGCCCCGGGGTGTCGTAGAGGACGTAGTCGGCATCGATTTTCAGCGCATCCACGCACTTTTCGGCGAGCTCCATCGACTTAAGCAGCGCGCCGTTGACGCCAAGTCCATAATCCCGCATAACATCCTCCGTTCTCACGAATTCCCGGACATCCGCCGAAGCTTCGAAACAGGGGTCTGTGGCGGGATCGAGGTTCACGCACGCGACCTCGTAACCTTTCCCTTCGAGGAACTTCGAGAACTCCCTAACGAACGTGCTCTTCCCGCTTCCCGCGGGACCCGTTACGAATATCCGCATGTCACCTCCTCGCGATCGCGAATAATAAACCCACCAGAACTGCCAACACGAACACGAAGGCTCCCCGAAACAGCGCCGCAAAACTTTCGACCTTCGAGACCTTTCCACTCAACTCACTGAGGTTCGCTTCCATTGCGCTCAGCTCGACGCTCATTTTGTCGATCGTATTTCGAAGCAGCTCGATTTCGTCTCTAGCATCTTCGAGTAGTTTGCTACAGTTTCCGGCTTGATTTTCGCACACTTCGAGCTGCTCGCTCAGCCTCTGGTTCTCATTCCTGCAGGATAGGTATCTGTTGTAAAGCTCGACGTTCATGCTGTTTATTGCATCCACAAGTCTCCTCAGGTAGTTCCTCTCGCTTTCCAGGGACAGCCTCTCCCTCATTACGTCGATAAGGAGTTCCTCGACCTTGGTGACGTTGCTGGACCGTTCTACAAAAACAGGAATCGTTTCCCTCTCGTCGCCGCTGTAGACCTCTACTTTTTGCTCCCCCTCGCACGAGTGGGTTACGTAAATTGTGTGATTTCCTTTCGGCAGCTCCGCGCTGCTCGTCATGGTCTCTACGAAGAACATGCAGTCCGGAAGCGTCACGTTCGCATCGCTAAGCAGCGTAATGTTTACGAGGTCCCCCTGCGACACCGTAGCGGCTACGATGGCGAGCAGGATTATCAAGGTGTCACCTCCCTAATCAGGCTCCAGACCTCCGCGAAGTCGCGGAGCGAGAGCGTGCTCATTCTGACGTAGGCGACGAAGTTTCCGAAGTTCGCAACATACCTGTATTCGCTTCCGTTTATTGTTATAAGCTCCCTGGCTCCAACGCTTTCGAGCTTCTTCAGCATCCCCTCAAGCTCCTCCCTGCTAACACCCTCGGATATCACCTCGCCGTCCACGCAGATGCAGCTCCTCGCGAGGTACCTGGATTTTAGATAGGCGGGAATCTCTTCGAGCTTCAATCTGACTCTGCGGACTCTTAACCCGGCGCGGCGAGCGAGGTACTCACCGCCCAGGAAGCCGAGAACAGCACCTGCAAACCCGAGGGCGAGTTCTACCTCAACCACACGTTTGCGTAGCACAGGAAGTATTTAAAGTTAAAGTGCCGATAACAGGTTTTGGTATACTGGAGTGTGTGAAAACTCGAAGCCGAAAGCGATGTATTTAAAAGCCGGCTGAATTAGAACCTTACAAGCCGCCGTGGCTCAGCTGGCAGAGCGGGTGACTTGTAATCACCAGGTCCCGGGTTCAAATCCCGGCGGCGGCTCTATTAACAATTCACCTGAACTTTTTGACGCGCAAAAGAGAACCAAGGTTAACCGGAAAGTCACTTTCCGAGTTCTCTCTTCAACTCTTCGATCCTCCTTCTGATGTCCTCAAGTTCTGCCTCAAGTTCCCTTAGCTCATCTTCCGCTCTCAACTCATGTCTTGTCCCTTTACCTCTCGCCCGGAACCGCCATCTGCGGCATCTGTCCCATCCAGCAGGCACACTATCACCTCCGGACTATCAACAATTTCTGGAACTTAAAGATTTCGGTCAGCCTAAAAGTTCGTATGCCGAAACTTCGAATTTATAATTTCTCGCTGTGTGGAACTCACGGTTTCTATCGCGTATCAGCTTTGATTTCTCTTTGAGCTTAGCACCAAATGCAGCTCTGAAATGTTTTTGCCGGTTCTCAAAGACGATGCAAGCTTATTTAAAAGAGTGCATTTGAAGAGCTTCGATTATCGAACGAAAATTTTATATTTTTGAAGAGTATAATTAACAAAAACTGGAGGAGGTGAAATTATTATCGAGGTAGAGTGGTTGCTTAAACTTTCTGCACTCGGAATTTATTTTCATGCAGTTTTCTTGAGCATAACGCTCGGATTTCCAATAGTAATCATAGCTCTGCTTTTGAAGTACAGCAAAACTGGAGATGAGGACTACTTCAAGGCAGCGAGAATCATGACCGCTGTACTGGCTGTAAACTTTGCCCTCGGAGCCATAACCGGAACTCTTGTAGAGTTTGGTCTCATTCAAGCCTGGCCCGGCACGATTCTTGCAATTGCAAGCTTTGCCTTCGCTCCTTTAGCTCTCGAGCTTGTTGCCTTCACCAACGAAATTGCAACGCTCGTTCTGTTTATTGTTACCCTCGGCAAAATTAAAACACGATACAGCATAGCTATACTGACGATTTACTGGGTCTTCGCAGTCCTTTCGGGAGTTCTGATAATGAGTGTAAACTCGTGGCTCGTAGCACCTTATGGGACTGGAGGTGTGGCAAAAGTTCTCTATCCCTTCATGCCCGAGTTCGGGAGCACTGCAGTTGACGTTCAGAAGCTTGTGGCCTTGAAAATACTCGCTTTAGCATCGGGTATGCCAATACAGGCCATCATTCAAAACCCGAACGTTGCGGAAAAGGTAGGGGTTATACTGAGCGACCCCTATGTAGCAATCACGAGTCCCTTTGCTGTGATATCTGCGCTGCACGCGTTGTTTGCAGCCTTCTTGGTTGGAACTTCCATTGCTCTTCTCGCCTTCGCCTACAGATATACCAAAACTAAGGAGGAGAGACATTTAAAGGTCGTAAAAGTTGCATCAGCTACAGTCTTCGTTCTCTTCCTCATTCAGCCAACCATTTTCGGACACTTCATGGGTGAGGCTGTGGTTCACAACAACCCCACCAAATTCGCCATGATGGAGAACGCCGAGGAAACATTTTACAACCCCATGGTTGCACTTTTAGCTTACGGTGACCCTTCAAAGCCGATAGTTGGCTTTGATGAGTTTGAAAGGCGGTGCAACGAGCTCGAAAATGTCAGACTTGGGGATGTGGCAACGAAACTTGGGCTGGACAGGGAGTCGCTCATAGCCTTAGCCTCATCAGCAGGAGTAAGCCTGAAAGAGGAGACGTTGAGTTCCACTCTTAACTTAGAGCTCAAAACTCTGTGTTTGAGCGACCTTGCCAAAGCCAGGGAGAGAATTACTGCTGTGCATGCAGCATACTATACGAAGATAGCTTTTGGGGTCTTGGGTTTCGTTTCCGCAATAGCATTGTTCGGTTACTTGCGAGGACTGCCAGTTATTTCAAGAATTGTGGAGAAAGTTCTCGGTGCCAGGTCTATTTTAGCTCTTTCTGTTCTGGTCTTCCTCGGCTCTGCTGTGCCCTCAGTTCTCGGATGGTATGTAAGAGAAGTTGGTAGAAAGCCCTGGACAGTTTACGGTCTGCTGTATCCCGAGGAGCTCGTTACTGTTGTTGGATACGGCAGAACACCTGAATTTGCGGCTTTGATGGCTATTACGATCACAATAATAGTTCTGTTTGGTGTTCTGGCGATGTATCTTGTTGCTACGAGAGAATACAGGTTCCTTGACCTCCTGAGAGGTGGTGGAAATGAGTGACCTCGCCTTCTTTGCCCTCGGATTTGCCCTGCTGATCCACATAATCTTCGTCAGCATTACCATAGGTGTCGGGTGGATATCAGCCTTCTCAAGGCTTTCAGCTTACCTTAAAAACAGCAGCTACCACGAGAGGTTTGCAAGAAAGACCTTTAGAATTCTCGTCGTCTTCGAGCTCTTCTCGGGAGTTTGGGGTACGATTATTACGGTATTTCTCGCCGGCTTCTTCCCATCCCTCACAGCCCTCGCAACCAACGTTCTTTTCGTGCCAATCCTGATAGCACTGATTTCAATCATGATCAGAATTCCGAGCATCGGAATCTTCTGGTACACCTGGGGCAAGATTCATCCAAGGTATCACAGCGCCATAGGCATGGTTATGGCAATTTCGGGCTTCACAGTGCCGCTGGGCTTCAGAGCTATCTTCTCAGAAATAAACAAACCCACTGCCCTAGCAGAATTCATGGAGGGTGTAGCAGTCTCTCCCTTGGCAGCATACACCAGCGTACTTTACTGGCTGCTTTACTTCCACACGATCTTTGCTGTGATGTCAGTGGGAGGATTTGTTGTCGCATACCTCATGTCCCTTGAGAGAGACACAGAAGGTATGCGTATCGGCTACCTGTACGGTCTGGGATTCCTAATCCTTCAGATTCCAGTAGGTAAAATTTACTGGGCCTCTCTGCGTGACTTCTCTCCCTACATGTTCAGCAACATAACCTTTGGCAGCTTTTTGCCAGCATTCATTGCAAAGCTATCAGCTGTAACGGTACTTGTCTTCCTCAGCGTCATCGGCTACATCAGAGAAAGCGTGAGTTACGCAAAGTACAGTCTAATCCTAGCTCTTCTGGCAGTCTTCCTTGGCGAGTTGATGAACAGCGGAGCAAGATACCC
>JBEVCD010000009.1:0-9059 GCA_040514265.1 Archaeoglobaceae archaeon
CGGGAGTCAAGGCGGAGGAGATAGTCGGGACGAACAGGCAATGGTATCCCTTCTATGACGAAGAGAGGCCCGTTCTTGCTGACCTTGTTCTCGATAACCCTGAGAAGGCACACGAACTCTATGATACGGTCAAGAAATCTGAGGTGATCGAGGGGGCCTATGTCGTAACGACCTGGGTGAACTTCAGGAACGGCAGGAGGGCGTACATCAGAGCTACCGCAGCACCGCTGAGGGATGAGAAGGGCAAAGTTGTTGGTGTGGTTGAGACCCTCGAAGACCTCACGGAGCTCAAGGAGAAGGAAAAAGAAATCGAAGAAATGCTCGCATACACGAGCAAGTGCCTCAACCTGCTCAGCAACGGCATCAGAGAGCTGCAGGCGGGTAACCTCGACGTCAGGCTTGAAAAAATAAAGGATGATGAGTTTGCCGAGACCTTCGAAGCTTTCAACGAGTTCGCAGAGAGGCTGAACGAGATTGTGAGGAGGCTGGCAGAGGACATGAAGGAGACTGCAGAGCAGGTCAAAGAGGCTTCTGAGGCTGTAAACCAGATGAATGCTGGAATGCAGCAGATAAGCTCCGCTTCACAGCAGATTGCAACAGGCAGCGAGAACCTCTCAAGGCTGGCGAACGCATCCACTGCGGAGCTGAAGGCAGCAGAGCAGATATTCAGGGATCTAACTGCCAAGGCTGAGGAATCCTCTAACTTTGCCGCAAAGGCTGAAGAAGATGCACAGATAGCCAAAGGGGAGGGAGAGAAGGCTCTCGAGATAATGAGAACTATTGTTAAGGAGGTTGAAAATGCCGCGAATGTTGTCGAAACACTTGAGGTGACGGTGAGGAACATAGGAAAAGTTACGGAAAGGATAAAGTCCATTGCTGATCAAACCAACCTGCTCGCTTTGAATGCGGCTATAGAAGCTGCAAGGGCAGGAGAGCACGGAAGAGGATTTGCAGTTGTTGCTGATGAAGTGAGAAAGCTTGCTGAAGAGTCAAGGAAGAGCACGGAGGAGATAGATGAAATAGTCAGGAACGTGCAGGAGGAGACGAGGAAGGTGATTGAGGCTACAAGGAAAGTTAAGGAGAGCAGCATGCAGGGTAGCGAGGGCATAGAAAAGGCTTTGACTAAGGCAGGGGAGATTGCAGAGGCTGTGAGCAGGATAAACAAGATGCTGAAGGAGGTGGCTGAGGGCGTTGAGTCTGGCTTTGCCAAGATAGAGCAGCTTGCCAGAAACTTCGAAGAAGTTGCATCTACAGCAGAGGAAAATGCTGCAAGCAGCGAGGAAACTTCAGCGGCAATCGAGGAGCAAACTGCAGCGGTGCAGCAGGTAAGCATTGCAATGGAGAGAGTGAATGAGATAGCGAACGAGACACTGCAGGTGCTGATAGAGAACTTTAAGATTTTTGACTCCGCTGGCAAGGACATTTCGAGGAGATATGCAGAAACGATGGCAAATGGAGGTAGGAAAGAGCTCTCTTAATTTTTTTGCGGAGGTGTGGGATGTGGTTTCGAAAGGTGTGATATCTTGGAATGAGAAATTCAGCGTCGGAGTGAAGGATGTAGATGCACAGCACATGAAGCTTGTAGATATGCTCAACGAGCTTCATGAAGCAATGAAGGTCGGAAAAGGCAAAGAGGTCCTTTCCAGGATTCTTGATTCGATGTTCGACTACGCAAGAGAGCACTTTGCGACTGAGGAAAAGTACATGGACAAATATGGTTTTCCTGGAGCACTGAAACACAAGCAAGAGCACAGTGAGTTTGTCAGGGCTGCAAAAGACTTCTACACAAGGTATCTGGAGGGAAAAGCGACGTCAATTGAGGTTTACAACTTTCTACAGAAATGGCTGATCAATCACATTCTCAACGTGGACAAAAAGCTGGGCAAGTTTCTTTGCGAGGTGATGTGAATGCAGATGGAGGAGCAGGTCTTGAAGGGCAATGAGACAGTTCAGGTTATAGTCTTCAACCTCGGCGACGAACGCTACGGCGTCGACATATCCCAGGTTAGAGAGATAATCAAGCCGACGCAGATAACCCGCATCCCGAACGCTCCCGACTTTGTCGAGGGTGTGATCAACCTCAGAGGGCAGATTACGACCATCATCAACCTCAGAAAGCGCTTCGGAATGGAGCCGAAATCGATCGACAACAACACCCGTATAATCGTCGTCGAGCACAAAAACGCCGTGATCGGGATGATGGTCGATGCTGTCAACGAGGTCAAGTACCTGTCGAGCGAGGACATAGAACCGCTTCCGAGCATAGTAACTGCAAGGAGCGAAGCCAAATTTCTGAAGGGAGTAGGAAAGCTGCCAGACGGACTTCTGATCCTCATAGACCTAAACAAGGTCCTGAGCGATGAAGAGGTCGAAACCCTGCGTGCATGAAAACTTTGAAGCTGAAAGCACTGATGCTCGTCAGAGAAAAGTGGAGGGATGTCGAGGTGATCATCGACAGTAACGGTCTGAACGTCGGCAACCTCGCAATACCTTTCAAGGAAATCGAAGATCTCGAAATGGTCGAAATCGCCGGAAGGAGGGCGATAAGAATACGGAGGGGAGAGGACTACTACTTCGACTTCGGGGCGAAGCAGAACTCCGTCTTCAAGTATCTCGCCTACAATCTGAAATCGGATAGGTTTGCAGTTTACTTTCTTTCTCCAGCCTTCCGCGGAGGTGTGCTCGTGAGCGGAGCGAGGTGGGAGAAGGGATACCTGAGCATAACAGACAGGGCTATATGGTTCATCTCGCCAAACAAGCAAGTTAGAATACCGCTGAACTCGGTGGGAAGTGTCAGGAGAGACGTCAGGACGGTTGGTCAGAAGGAGAGAAAGGTCCTAGCCGTAACACACGTCGAGGGCAGCGAGGTTATTGTCAGCTTCGTCCTCTGTCCGGAAACGACGCTCGAAATGCTTCACGAGTATCTGAGACAGCTGATAGAAAAGGCAAAGCCGAGGGATAAGCTCTCGGAGCTGGAGGAGCAGGTTCTGCAGATGGTCTACACGGGACTCGATTCCGCTAGCATCGAGTCTATGCTCGGGATAACGACGGAACAGCTCAACGCTATATACGACAAATTCGTCGCCTTGGGACTTGCGAGGGTCGTAAAGGTGCGTAAGGAGATTGAGCTCACACCGAAGGGTGTGGCGGTTGTTAGCGACGTCGTCGGAAGGGGTGGTTGACGTGCCGCGCGTCCTTGTAGTGGACGATACCGCTTTCATGAGGAAGCTTCTGAAGAACATACTGTTCTCCGCTGGCTTCGACATAGTCGGCGAAGCCGAAAACGGAAAGCAAGCTGTCGAACTGTACAGGAAGCTGAAGCCCGACATAGTGACGATGGACATCGTGATGCCGGAGATGAACGGGATAGAAGCTCTAAAGGAGATAAAGAAGATCGACCCGAACGCTAAGGTGGTGATGTGCACAGCCGTCGGACAGGAGCAGATGGTGAAAGCTGCGATAAAGCTCGGTGCTAGGGGATACATCGTCAAGCCTTTCCAGGCGGCGAAGGTCGTTGAGGAGTTGAAGAAAGTAGCCGGCTTATGAAGGTTCTCGTCGTAGACGACTCGGCGTTCGTCAGGATGGCTCTTAGCGACATCCTCAGCAGAGCCGGTTTCGAAGTTCTGACGGCTAAGAACGGAGCTGAAGCTGTGGAGAAAGTTCTGAGGGAGAAACCAGATGTCGTGACGCTCGACGTCAGCATGCCAGTTATGGACGGTCTGACTGCTCTGAAGTTGATAATGGAGAAGAGACCTACGCCAGTCGTCATGATAAGCTCGCTAACGCACGAGGGAGCTAGAGAGACGATTGAAGCTCTGAAGCTCGGGGCTGTGGACTTCGTTCCGAAACCTTCGGGAACTATCCCCGACTTCCGCAGCGTGGAGGAAGAAATCGTCTCGAAAGTCAGGATAGCTGCCACATCGAACCTCAACGCTCTGCGACTTCAGAACCTCAGGAAACTCAAACTCGGGGTTGTTAGAGGTAGATGGGGGAGTCGCGGGGGTTTCTGCGTCCTGATAGGCAGCTCGACTGGGGGACCCTCGGCTCTGGAGATGATAATCCCGCGTCTCCCGGCAGATATTCCGGCTCCGGTCTTCGTCGTTCAGCACATGCCTCCAGGGTTCACGAAGCAGCTCGCCGAGAGACTCGACTCGATTTCGGAAGTGAGGGTTAAGGAGGCTGAGAACAACGAGAGGGTTCGCGAGGGCATCGTCTACGTAGCTCCGGGCGGCTATCACATGAAGCTGCGAGCTGCTGGAGTCGTGAGGATAAAGATCGTCGACGGAAAGCCTGTAAACGCTGTCAAGCCGTCCGTCGACGTGACGGCTGAATCCGTCGTCGAGGTCTACGGCGAGAACTGCGTGGGAGTAATACTCACCGGCATGGGTAGCGACGGAGCTTACGGGATGAAGAGGATAAGGGACGCCGGAGGATACACCGTAGCGAGCAGCGAGGACACTTGCGTCGTCTTCGGCATGCCCAAGGCTGCGATCGAGCTCGGAGCGGTAGTTTCCGTGAAGCCCGTGTTCGAGATAGCAGAGGAGATAGTCCGGGCGCTTGAGGTGATGACGGGTGGATGACTACCTCGAGGACTTTCTGCAGGAGGCGAAGGAGTACGTCGAGCTGATGAATCAGAACCTTCTGAAGATCGAGAAGGGAGAGATCGAAGCCGTGAACGAAGTTTTCAGAGTCGCGCACACGATAAAGGGGATGGCTGGTTTCATGAACTTCAGAAACCTCGAAAGACTCTGCCACGCTCTCGAAAGTGTTCTCGGCCTGGTCAGGGATGGGAGGCTTGAGGTCAGCGAGGAGCTCGTCGACGTCATGCTGAGAGCCGTCGATACGATCGAAGAAATTGTGGCATCGATCGAAAACGTGGGCAGCGACGACGTCGAAATCGAACCGTTAGTGGCGAAGCTGGAATCATTCAGCGGAAAGAAACCCGACGCAGGCGAGGTAAGAGAAGCAGGCGAGATAAGGGTAGACATCGTCCTCGCCGAAGATTGCGTGATGAGGAGCGTCAGGGCAGCTCTGATTATCGAGTCGCTGAGCGAAGTAGCCGAAGTGGTTGCGACGAGTCCGAGCGAGGAGGAGATGGACTCGCCGGACTTCGACGGAAGGTTCAGCGTCTTCCTGAGGAACGTCGACAGGGAGAGAGTGGAAGAGGTAATGTCGAGGATAGCGGAAATAGAGCGCTTCGAAGTTCGTGAGCTCACGAGAGCTGTAAAGGACGAAAGGAGGGAGGAGCAGGGGGAGAGGACGGAGAAGATAAAGCGCACGGACAGTGTTAGGGTGAACATCTCGCAGCTCGACGCTATCATGAACCTCGTCGGTGAGCTCGTGATAAGTAAGGGAAGACTCCTACAGATAGCTCAGAAGTACGACATCCCCGAGCTCAGAGAAGCGGTCGCGATAATGGACAAAGCCATAACGAGTTTGCAGGACGAGGTCATGCGGATAAGGATGGTTAAGGTCGAGAGGGTTTTCAGCAAGTTCCCACGCATGGTCAGAGACCTGGCAAGGAAGCTCGGGAAGAAGGTCGAGCTCGTAATGGAGGGAATGGACACGGAGCTCGACAGAACAGTTCTCGACGAGATAAGCGATCCGCTGGTTCACGTGCTCAGGAACGCAGTGGACCACGGAATAGAGACGCCCGAGGAGAGGAGGAAAGCCGGGAAGGACGAAGTCGGTAAGATAAGGCTCGCAGCCTGGAGGGAGAGGAGCTACGTCGTTATAGAGGTCGAGGACGACGGCAGGGGCATAGATGTCGAAGCCGTGAAGAGGAGGGCTGTGGAAAGGGGGCTGATAAGCGAAGCCGAGGCGAAGGCTATGAGCGATGAAGAGGCACTCTCGCTGATCTTCACGCCCGGCTTTTCGACGAAAGAGAGGGCTACCGAGATCTCCGGCAGGGGCGTGGGTATGGACGTCGTAAAGAGCGTGGTTGAGAAGCTGGGGGGTAGTTTGAAGATCGAAACGAGGAAGGGAGAGGGGACGAGGATAAGGATCCAGCTGCCGCCTACTGTTGCGATAGTGAAGGCTCTGCTCGTGAAGGTCGGAGGCGAAACTTACGCGATTCCGATTTCGAGCGTCGTGGAGGCGATATACGTCGGAGAGAACTTCAAAGTCGTACACGGAAACCCCTTCGTGCTCCTCAGGGGAAAGCTTATTCCGGCTTTCAGACTCAGGGAGCTGTTCCGCGTGAACGGGAGGAAGCCCGATAAAGAGGTCGGAATAGTCGTCGAGAAGGACGGTGAAAGGTACGCTCTCGTGGTGGACGCGATATCCGAGCAGCAGGAGGTGGTTATAAAGCCGCTCCCGAGCTACCTTTCGAAAGTGAACGGTTTCAGCGGGATCACGATCCTTGGAGACGGGAGGGTGGTTCCCATAATCGACGTTTCGAGTCTTTTTGGGTGATTAGGAATGTTTGATAAAGTCGGAAACGCTGAGCTCGACGTAATAAAGGAGATCGGGAACATAGGCGTCGGGAAAGCTGCCACGTCCCTCTCGCAGATGTTCGGCAGGCTGATAGAGATGAGCGTCCCCGAAGTTCACCTCGCCAGGATTTCGGAGTTGCACAGATACGTCGAGCCGGAAACGCTCGTAGCTGCTACTATGACGACGATGGAGGACATGGAGATGGGACCCTCCGGGATAATATTTGTAGCTTTTCCCGACGGTACGGCGGAGAAGATCTGCGAGATGCTGATAGGCGAAGCGAGCGAGGAGATGGTCGACTCGTCGGCGATGGAGATCGGGAACATAATATCGTCAGCCTTCTGCGACGCGATCGCCGAGATGCTTGGGATCTCGATGATGCCATCTCCCCCGAACTTCGCCAGAGATATGCTCGCCGCGATTCTGCAGCTCGCGGTCGCGCAGATCGCTGGAAAGAGCGACTACGTGATAATCTTCGAGACCGAGCTGAAGGACGAGGAGGACATGATCGAAATCTTGGTCATTCTGCTACCCAACGAGAACTTCCTGAGCTACGTAGCGGAGATGCTCGGGATGCTAGGGTGAGCGATGAGAGAAATCGACGTCGGCATCGGCGAGTTCAGAGTGGCGAGGGGTTTCGTGCTGAAATCTGTGGGGATAGGTTCGTGCGTAGCCCTCGCACTTTACGACCCCGTCAACAGGATCGGCGGGCTTGCTCACGTGCTCCTCCCGAGGTCCGGCAACAGCAACAAGCGGAGCGCTAAATATGCGGATCATGCCGTCGAGATGATGCTGGAAGCGATCGAGAACCTCGGCGGAAGGAGAGAGAACCTGGTTGCGAAGATCGCCGGGGGCGCGCAGGTGTTCAAGCACCTGACCAGCGACGTGCTGCGCATAGGTGAGAGGAACGTCGAAGCTGTAAGGGAGAACCTCGCGAGGCACGGGATAAGGATAGTGTCGGAGGACGTCGGGGGCAGCAGGGGTAGAACTGTCTTCTTTTACACGATGGATGGGAGAATGCTAGTCAGATACACAGGAGGAGGAGAGCTTTGGATCTGACGTTCGCGGCGATAGTGAACCACGTCGCCAGAAAGCTCGGCGTGGACCTCTCGGCTTACAGGGAGAGCTATCTAATCCGCAGGATAGAGTACCGCATGAAGATGCTGAACGTCGGGAACGTCCACGACTACTACAGGTTGCTGAAGAATAGCGAGGAGGAGGTGAGGGAGCTGCTGAACGTCATAACGATAAACGTCACCGAGTTCATGAGAGACGTAACACCCTTCGAATACCTCCGCAAGGTCGTGATCCCCGAAATCGCGCGGAGGAAAGAAAGGCTGGGGAGCAGGATGATCCGCATCTGGAGCGCCGGCTGCGCCTGCGGGGAGGAGCCGTACAGTATAGCGATATGCGCGCTCGAAGAACTCAACGGCTGGCAGGTGTCGATATACGCAACAGACATCGACGAATTCTGCCTCGAAAAAGCCAGAAAAGGAGTTTACAGCGCTAAACAGCTCGCAAAGCTCGAACCGAGCATCGTCGAGAAGTACTTCGAAAAGGTGCCTGGGGGTTACGGGGTGAGGGACTTCGTAAAAAGGTGCGTGCGATTCAAGAGACACGACCTCACGACCGAGCCGCCCGTTTCGAGACACTTCGACATCGTTTTCTGCAGGAACGTCATGATATACTTCAACGAGAGGCAGAAGGAGAAGGTCGTCAGAGACTTTTACGAGGCGCTGTCGAGCGGAGGTTACCTCTTCATCGGGAAGAGCGAAACCCTGCCGGAGAAAGCCAAGGGTTTGTTCGAGTGCGTGAACGTCAGGGACAAGGTCTACAGGAAGGTCTCTTAAAGGCTGCGAAAAATAGGAAAAAATTCAGTAGCTCCACTCCACTACTTGGACGTAGGGGACTTTCTCGAACACCCACTCGTCCTTCTCCGCGTCGTACCTGCTGCAGACGAAGCACTTCCACTCCTCGTCGTTGAGGTCTGGGTAGTCCGTCCTGTAGTAGTATCCGGGCCATCTGGTTTCCTTCCTGAACAGCATGTGCCTTATGTGGGCTTCAGCCGTCCAGACTCTGTGGATCAGCTCCCAAGCCCTCATCAGCTCGTGGAGATCTCTGGCGGCGAGCTTCTCAAGGTCCTCCTTCAGGAACTGCAGCAGCTCAAGACCTCTCTGCAGCAGCTTCTCGTTGGTCTTGTACATCGTCGCAATTCCGGCAGCGTACTCATCCATGATCTTCTGGAGCCTTACGAGACCCTGCCACGGCAGGATGTACTCCGGATTGACGTCGTCGCGCGTTGACAGGTTCTTGTACTGTTCGTACCTCTCCATCGGAGCGAAGCACTTCTTCTTGAGCTCAGCCACGACGTTCTCGTCGATCTCTGGCTCGGGCTTCTGCTCGATGACGTACTTGACAGCAGCCTTTCCGGCGATCCTGCCCTCTGTGAACGAACCGCTGGAGAACTTGTGCGGGTTCGCTCCCGCGTTGTCACCGACTGCGAAGAGTCCCTTGACCGTAGTCATCCTGTTGTACTTCAGCGGGAAGTACTTCGCGTACTCTTCGGGCATCAGGTCTTCGGGTCCGCAGACCCAGAAGCCAGCTTCACCGCTGTGCGATCCCAT
>JBEVCD010000009.1:9159-42334 GCA_040514265.1 Archaeoglobaceae archaeon
TCCTCGCCGTAGGCGTTCTTAGCCTTGCACTTGAAGAACAGGAACCAAGCTCCGACCGGTCCGTAACCGTCCTTGAACCTGAACGGGATGAAGCGGTGCTCGAACTGCGTCAGCATCGCTCCGGCTTTTATGCCCATGTAGTAGCCACTGCCCGTGTTGAATATCGCATACCATGTTCTGCCGGCAGCTTCGCCGACGCTCCTCGGTCTGAAGAGCAGTGTAGCACCGCCGGTAGCCAGTATAACCGCCTTGGCTTTGAACACGTAGAACTTCGGCTGCCTTACACTGAAGCCGACGGCTCCGGCGATTCTGTTCGGGTCGTTCTTGTCCTTGAGGAGCTCGAAGACGAAAACTCTCTCGTAGATGTTCTCTTCTCCGAGAGCCATCTTCGCAGCTTCAGCTATTATCGGCTTGTAGCTCTCGCCGTGGATCATTATCTGCCACTGCCCTTCGCGGACGTACTTGCCGTCCGGCGTCTTCCAGATCGGGAGCCCCCACTTCTCGAAGAGGTGCACCGTGCCATCGACGTGCCTCGCGTAGTCGGCGACGAGGTCTTCTCTGGCGAGCCCCATCATGTCGAGAGTCACGTATCTGACGTAGTCCTCGATCGTGTTCTGCCTCTCGCTCCTTCCGCTGAGGTCGATGTAGGTGTTTATAGCCGACAGACCCTGCGCAACGGCGCCGCTCCTCTCGATGGCAGCCTTCTCGACGAGGACGACTCTCAACCCAGCGAGCTTCGCCCAGTAAGCCGCCTCGTACGCAGCGCCGCAACCCGAGAATCCACCGCCTATTATCAAGATGTCGGTCTCGACTACTTCCGTCGGCACCTCGTCGGCTTTATACGTCTCGATCTTCTTGGGCGTGTAAACCATCCCAAACCACCCCCTACTTCTTCAACTTGATCTGCGGCAGGTCGTCAAGCCCGAGTATCTGCGGCTCGCCAGCCAGCAGCTGCGTCTTGAGAGCTTCCTCGGTCGGCTCGGGGAACCCCTCGTACGGATTTATCGATCCCCAGGGCGTCGTCCTGATCGGGAACTTGAAGCGCAGCACCTTGCCGTTCCTGTACTTGACGGTCCACATTATGTCGCTCGTTCCGCGCATCGGCACGCAGGCTCCGCCGAGCGGGGAGTAGTCGACGTAGCCTCTAACGTCTATCGCACCCTGCGGGCACATCTTCACGCAACTGTAGCACTCCCAGCACATGTCGGGCTCTCTGTTGTAGGCTTTCATCTGCTCCTTGTCCAGCACCATCAGGTCGTTCGGGCAGATGTATTCGCAAGCCGTTCTCTCTAGCGCCTTACACCCATCACACTTCTCCGGATTTACATACGACGGCATTCGACCACCACCTCCTCAAATATAATAAACATCAAACACCCTCCACCTCAATGTCCGGCGGAGGCAGGTATTCGTCCTCCTTCTTCGCCATCTCCTGAATTTCGGGCAGCCTCGCGAGCACGGCGTCGATGACGTCCGTCGACTTAGCCTTCGCGATCTCCTCGAACAGCACTCTCCTGAACGCTACGGGCACGTCTTCTACGAACCCCCTTGAGTCTATCCTAGCCTTTTCGAAAGCTTTCAGGATCTCCCGCGACTTCTCCTCCGGCACTTCTACGATTATCGCCTTGAGCTGCCCGCCGAACATCTCGGTTACCTTCTCCTCAACGGGCGTGCCCCTGATCTGTTCGAGCCTTTTATCGTCGAGGTAAACGGCTATGTAGTGAGGCACCTTCATCACCCCCTCGGAATCTCCATCGGTGGAACATCGACTTCGAGCTCGCGGTTCTTCACTTCGAGGTACTTGTTGTTCACGAACGGGTAGTTGAACTTCTTCCACCACTTCACGATGACCTTGTATACCTCGGGTCTGAAGATCACCCGTGGCGGGAAGATTCCTTCAGCTACCAGCCCCCTGATGAAGCTTCCGCTGAACTTCTGCCTCTCCTTCAGGTGTCCGCAGCTCTCGCTGTAGGCGATCTCGTTGCAGACGGGGCAGTACCAGAACTCCGCCATGTTCTGCGGGAGTATCTTCAGCCCGTAATCGACCTCGTTCGGTGGAGCGTCGAAGCCGAAACTCGGTATGCCCTTCGTCCAGAGTATCTGCGTCGCGTAAGCGTCGTAGTATTCACCAACTGCGGCGTGGTCTCTGCCGAACATGTGGTGTGTGCAGCCCAGATTCTGCCTTATTATTCCGTGGAGCAGCGACTCTATCGGGTTGCCGTAGCGCATGTCCCACAGCGTGAGGGTAACCATGTGCCTCTCGGGCTTTATGTAGCCGTACTTGTTGACAGCCTCGTGCCCTTCGAGTATCGCCTCATCCGGGTAGTCGCCCCTCCTCTTCGCTCCGATTATCGCGTTCACGAGTATTCCGTGGCAGGGTTCTACGTCGCCAGCGTAAGCAGCGCACTTCATGAGCATCTCGTGACCCACGTGGGGCACGTTCCTCGTCTGGTGAGCTATTACCGTTCTCCACTTCTTCACATTCTTTATCACAGCCCTGCACTCAGCCGGCGGGAACCAGAAGCGGTCGTAGGGAGGCTTGAAGACGGGCTCGTTTATTATCGTCCACTTACCCGCTATGACGTTCGGGTGCATGCAGCGGTAGATCAGCCATCCGGGATGCTTCTCGTCGAAGGGTTGCCTTACGACTTCCGGGTTCTTCTCAGGTGTTCCGAACGTGCGCGTGGCGACATCTTTCGGGTCGATCTTGTAGATCTCCTCGACGTCCATTACTGCGAAGGGCTGACCCTTGAGTTTGAGCAGGAGTCTGTCTCCCTCCTTGATGTCGAGAGCTTTCAAGTCCTCGTCGCTGATGTCGAAGAGGATCGGATACGGGAATATCCACTCACTGAGCAGTCTCCTCTCCTTAAGAACCCTTTCGAGCTCCTCACTGACCATCGATCCCTCTACCGGGCTGAAAAATCCGTAGCAGACGGACATTATTTCCCTGTACACGTGCCTGATCGGAACACCCTTCGGATCGGTGGTGGGCTTCAACTCGTATTCCACTGCACCGGCAGCCATCTTTTCCGCTAGATCTCTCTTCTTCACAACTCTGTAGACGAGTTCTCCGCCGTGTGGCGGAGGCATCTTCAGCAGCGGCATCATCAACCCCTCCAGAGCTCAGCTTTTCTTTTTCTACTCTTATATAAGTGTTTCGAAATTTTTTTACACGATTATTGTAAAAGGTGCTCGGGAAAATCGGAGCCGGGCATCCATCAAGCCGCAGCGAACTTTCGAAAGTAATTTCTAATTTTTCGAAACGAATTTGTAGCTTCTGACGACCGCGTAGCCTCTAAACCCCTCCCGGATAATATCGTATTTAAGAATTTTTATTTTTTTGTTGTAGAGCGGAGCGTCGAGGACGAGAGTCTCGTACTCTCCGCCTTCACCGACCGGATTTACTCCTCTCGCCTCGCAGACTTCGAGGAGTTCTTCGACGAGTTCTTCGTCGATTTTCCTCGCGAGAAATCTCTCGACACCCTCGGCTGCCACCCCAACGATTAAAACCTCGAACTTCCTCGAAACTTCTCTAAGTATTTTCACCGGGTCCTCTCCCCAGAGCGGAGCGATCAGCTCGAAGCCTAACCTATCACACACCTTTTCGATCCTCTCCTTCTGATACCTCGAAGCGACGGCTCCTATGCAGAGCGCGTCGACTTCGAGTCCTTCGAGGGCTGAAGCGAACTCCTCGACTTCTTTCTCCTTCTCACCGGAGACGGGAACCTTAACAACACTTTTCCCCAAACACTCCGCAATCGCGTCGACCATGTGGAGGTTCACGGTGTGGAACATCCAGGAGTCGTCCCTCTCAGGAACCGCTGTGACCACACAGGCTACGTCGTGTTTCTCTGCAACTCTGTGGAGTGCGAGCATCGAGTCCTTTCCTCCGGACACGAGCGCGGCAACCCTCATCCGAAAAACCTCAGCTTTAAAACGTTCAGCTTTGAAGCTCTCTCGTAAACCCTCGCCGCCACCGCGATATCTTGAATAGCCAAGCCCGTCGAGTCGAATACCGTTATCTCCTTTTCACTCTCCCTGCCCGGCTTCATTCCCGTCACGACCTCGCCGAGGGATGCGTGGATTCTGCTGCGATCTATCAGACCCTTCGAAACCGCGACGTTTATCTCGCCGCTGTGTAGTGCCTGTTCGTAATCGTCGACGACTATCTTAGCTCTGAGCAGAATTTTTTCGTCGAGCTCCTGTTTTCCCGGTGCGTCGGCACCTATTGCGTTTATGTGCGTCCCCTCCGACACCCACTCGTCCCTCACCACCGGTCTCTTTGAAGGCGTACTCGTTACGATTATGTCGGCTTTGCAAGCCGCCTCGGCGTCGCAGCTTTCGAAGTCGACGCCCAGACTTTCGCAATACTCCGAAAAACTTTCCAAAGCTTTTCGGCTCACGTCGTAGCCCTTGACTCTCTCCACGTCGAAGATCTTCGAAATCGCCCAGAGCTGAAACCTAGCCTGCGTCCCGCAACCGATGAAACCCACGATCTTCGAATCGCGCCTCGCAAGGTACTTAGCAGCCACACCTCCGGCTGCACCGGTGCGGAGAGAGGTTATGTAGGTACCATCCATCACCGCCAGCGGAAAACCGTTCTTGGGATCGTTGAGTATCAGCAGAGCCATCACGGTAGGCAAGCCGATCGCCGGGTTGTTCGGATGCGAGTTTACCCACTTTAAGCCCGCGTAATTACCAACTCTGGCTGGCATGGCTCTGAGATCTCCGTTTTCGAGTTGCAGGTACACCTTCGGAGGCATGGTGGCCTCGCCTCTGGTGTAAGCTGCGAGGGCTTTCTCGACGACTTCGATCGCCTCTTCCATGCTCACAAGTTCTCTGACCTCAGCTTCGGTCAGCACCATGGTTTCCATTTCCATGAAGATCCTCCTGTTTTCCGGATAAAACCTTTCGCAACCTTTATCTTCTTTCCGACATCCGGCAGATATGAGAAGGAGGCTCCTCGAAATAATATGCTGTCCAGCCTGCAAAGGCGAGTTCGACTTGGAAGTCGAGGAAGTTGAGAAGGAAGTGGACGACGAGGGTAGAGAGGAGGAAGTCATCGTTTCTGGCAAGCTTGTATGCAAAAAATGCGGGAGAGTCTACCCGGTAAAAGACAAGATACCGCACCTTCTCCTAGAGGAGGAGCTGAAATGAAGTACGTAGTCGTTACCGGCGGCGTGATGAGCGGACTCGGCAAGGGAATTACGGCGGCTTCTATAGGCAGAATACTCGTGGACATGGGTTACAAGGTCGTGCCGATAAAGATCGACCCCTACATCAACATCGACGCCGGAACGATGAATCCCTTCCAGCACGGGGAGGTTTACGTCCTCAAGGACGGAACCGAGGTCGATCTGGACCTCGGACACTACGAGCGCTTCATCGGCGTCGAACTCTGCGGCGAGCACAACATAACGACCGGCAAGATATACAGAAACGTAATCGAGAAGGAGAGGGCTGGTGAATATCTCGGACAGACCGTGCAGATAATTCCCCACGTCACGGACGAGATAAAAGCCTGGATAAGGAGGGTAGCAGAGAAGAGCGGCGCGGAGATATGCCTCGTGGAGGTAGGCGGAACGGTCGGAGACATAGAGAGCATGCCGTTCCTAGAAGCGATAAGGCAGATGAGAAACGAAGAGAAGCCGGAGAACTTCGTCCTCGTCCACGTTACGCTAATTCCGCTCGACTCCGGAGGGGAGCAGAAGACCAAACCAACGCAGCACAGCGTTAAAGAGCTGCGGGAGCTCGGATTGCAGCCGGATGTGATAGTCGGGAGGTGCAGGGAGAGGTTGAAGGAGTCGACGAAGAGAAAAATAGCCCTATTCTGCGACGTTCAGATGGAGGCTGTGATAAGCAACGAGGACGTCGAGGACATATACGAAGTTCCGCTGATCTTCAAGAGGGAGGGGCTCGATGAGTATCTTCGAAAAAAGCTCAGGCTCGAAAAGAAGAAGGACGGTAGGGAGTGGGAAGAGCTCGTCGCGAGAATAAAGAACGTCAGCGAGGAGGTCTCGATAGCGATAGTTGGCAAATACGTGGAGGTCAGAGATGCCTATATAAGCATAAGGGAAGCGCTGAAGCACGCGGGCGTGGCTGTGGGTTGCAAGGTGAGATACGTCTGGGTCGACAGCGAGGAGCTTGAGAGTTTCGAGAGCTGCGAATTCGACGTCGACGGAGTTCTCGTTCCCGGCGGATTCGGGAGGAGGGGTGCGGAGGGTAAGATAAGGGCTATAGAGTACGCCAGAGAAAACAACGTGCCTTTTCTCGGGATATGTTTCGGCTTTCAGCTTGCCGTCGTCGAGTTCGCGAGGAACGTCGTAGGTTTGAAGGACGCGAACAGCAGCGAGATCGCGGAAACGCAGCACCCGGTAATAGACCTGCTCCCGGAGCAGAAGGACGTGAAGCAGCTCGGCGGAACCATGAGGCTCGGCGAGGAGGAGGTAATCGTCAAGCCGGGAACGCTCGCACACGCACTCTACGGTGCGGAAAAAATTTATGAGAGGCACAGACATCGCTACGAGGTGAACCCCGAATACGTTCCGCTGCTCGAAGAGGGGGGTCTGGTGTTCAGCGGATACTCCGTATCAAAGTTCGGAACACTGAGAATGGAGATAGCCGAACTTCCGAACCACCGATTCTTCTTCGCAACGCAGTTCCATCCGGAGTTTAAGTCGCGACCGCTTTCGCCTTCTCCGCCCTTCGTAGGTTTCGTAAGAGCGGCGCTGGAATACAGGAGGGAGCGGGATGGTCAACGTTGAGAAGTTCGTGGAGGAGGCTATTAGAGAAATACGCGAGAGAGTCGGGGATGGTAAGGCTATAATAGCCCTGTCGGGCGGCGTCGACAGCTCTGTGTGCGCCGTGCTGGCTTACAGGGCTATCGGGGACAGACTGATTCCAGTTTTCGTCGATACCGGTCTGATGAGGGAGGGCGAGCCTGAGAGGATCAAGGAGATATTTTCACCGATGGGACTCGTTTTCATAGACGCCAAAGAGGAATTCTTCAGAGCTCTGAAAGGCGTCGTAGACCCGGAAGAGAAGCGCAAAGTCATAGGGGAACTCTTCGTAAGAATATTTGAGAGAGTCGCGGAGGAAAAAGGGGCGGAGTATCTGATTCAGGGGACTATATACCCCGACATCATCGAGAGTCAGGGAGGGATAAAGAGTCACCACAACGTCGGAGGTTTTCCGATCCGCTACAAGTTCAAGGACGTCATAGAGCCGCTTCGCGAACTCTACAAGGACGAGGTCAGAGAGGTCGCGAGATACCTCGGACTCCCCAAGGAGATATCGGAGCGCATGCCGTTTCCGGGACCCGGGTTGGCGGTCAGAATAGCCGGCGAGGTGACGCCGGAGAAGGTCGAGGTGGTCAGGAAAGCCACCAAAATAGTCGAGGAGGAGCTCGCGGACTACGAGAAGTGGCAGTGCTTCGCGGCGTTGATAGGGAAGGCTACCGGCGTAAAGGGGGATCAGAGGGTTTACGGGTACATTATAGCCATAAGGGCTGTATCTTCGAGGGATGGGATGACCGCTGATCCCCTTCGCATAGACTACGAGAAGCTCAAGAGGATGGCGCTGCGCATAACGGGCGAAATACCGCAGGTTGCGAGAGTCGTTTACGATGTAACTCCCAAACCGCCGGCTACGATAGAGTACGAGTAGTGGCACCATTTTTAATTCTGCTTTCCTCTGCAACTCTCACAGCCACGCTCGCAGCGGTCGGCTAAGGTAATTCCAGATTTCAGTTGAGAAGAATATCAGCTTAGCGCCGGGGGTGGGATTCGAACCCACGCGGGCTTGCGCCCACGCGCTCTCCAGGCGCGCGCCTTACCACTCGGCAACCCCGGCTCAACATCTCTCAGTCGAAAAGCCTTATGAATGTATCGCCCAAAACTTATAAAGTCCGCGCACTTTCGCGATACGATGAGCCTCGAAAGCGAGTATCTCGACATAACTTTCCTCCCCAAAAACGGATTCGTGCGCAAGCGCTGCTCGAAGTGCGGAAAGTACTTCTGGACAGTGGACAAAACGAGAAAAACTTGTGGAGATCCTCCCTGCGAGAGTTACACATTTATAGGCAATCCCGTGTTCAAGAGGAGTTTCGAGCTCGACGAGATGAGAGAATACTACCTCAGCTTCTTCGAAAAGAGGGGGCACGAAAGGATAGACCGCTATCCAGTAGTGGCGCGGTGGAGGGATGACATATACCTGACGATTGCCAGCATAGCCGACTTTCAACCATTTGTAACTTCCGGCGTCGCACCTCCGCCGGCTAACCCGCTCACGATCTCGCAGCCCTGTATAAGGCTCGACGACCTCGACAGCGTCGGCAGAACCGGAAGACATCTCACGCTTTTCGAGATGATGGCGCATCATGCGTTCAACTACCCTGGAAGGGAAATCTACTGGAAAAACGAGACGGTCGCTTACTGCACGGAGCTCCTCCTGAGCCTCGGCGTCGAGCTCGAAGACATAGTTTACAAGGAGGAGCCGTGGGCTGGTGGCGGTAACGCCGGTCCCTGCCTCGAAGCGATAGTCGGAGGTCTTGAGCTCGCAACGCTCGTCTTCATGAACCTCGAAGAGCATCCGGAGGGCGACATCGAGATTAAGGGTTCGAGGTATCGAAAAATGGAGAACTACATCGTCGACACGGGGTACGGACTTGAACGCTTCGTCTGGGCGAGCAAAGGGACTCCTACGGTTTACGATGCCATATTTCCGGAAGTTATAGCGCTGATACTGGAAAACAGCGAGGTAAGCGTGGATTTCGACGACGAAAGGGTCAGGCAGGCTGTAGCGGAGAGCTCGAAACTCGCCGGAGTAACCGGCGAACTCACGAGCGAGCTGCCGAGGATAAGGAAGGAGGTTGCAGAAAAGGTTGGGATCGACGTCGAAAAGCTCTCCAACATGCTCGATCAGCTCGAAAAAGTCTACGCACTCGCCGATCACAGCAGGTGTGTACTCTTCATGCTCGGCGACGGTTTGGTTCCGAGCAACTCCGGAGCGGGTTATCTAGCGAGGCTCATGATCAGAAGGAGTCTTAGAATGCTTGAGGAACTCGGATGCACTCTGGAGCTATTCGACCTCGTCGAAAAACACGCCAGAATCATGCGCTTCAGCTTCGACGTTCCCATGGAAACGATAAGCGAGATCCTCGAAATCGAGAAGGAGAGGTACAGGAAGACCGTGGCGAGGGGTCTTGGCTTGGTTGAGAGGTTGATAGCGAAAAAGGGCAGGCTGAGCAAGGGGGACCTCGTGGAACTCTACGACGCGCACGGAATACCGATGGAGCTTGCGGTAAAGGTTGCGAAGGAGAAAGGAGCTGATGTTGAGATTCCGAAGGACTTCTACGCCGAGCTAGCTGCCAGACATTCGAAGGCTGAGAAGAAGGAGAAGGAAGTAGTCAGGCTCAGCAGAGAGTATCCGAAGACTATCAAGCTCTACTACGACGATCCCAAGCTCTTCGAGTTCGAGGCGAACGTTTTAGGTTTTGAGAACGGCTACGTGATACTCGACAGGACGGCTTTCTATCCGGAAAGCGGGGGTCAGGATAGCGATACAGGCTACTTGATAGCTGACGGCAGAAGCGTTAGAGTCGAGGGAGTGCTGGAAGTCGACGGCGTGGTGCTGCACAAGGTCAGCGGCGAGGTCAGCGGCAAGGTAAGGGGCGTCGTAGACGCCGAAAGGAGGCTGAGGCACATGCGGCACCATTCTGCGACGCACGTGCTGCTCTACACACTTCAGCACGTCCTCGGAAAGCACGTCTGGCAGGCTGGCGCGAAGAAGGAAACCTCCAAAGCCAGGCTGGATGTAACACACTACAAGCGTCCGAGCGATGAAGAAGTCCGAATGATAGAGCTGCTAGCCAACAGGGTGGTGATGGAGAACAAGCCGATCCGCTGGTTCTGGATGGACAGGATAGAGGCGGAGAGAAGGTTCGGCTTCAGACTCTATCAGGGTGGAGTTCCGCCCGGGAAGGAAATAAGGATCGTCCAGGTCGGCGACGACGTTCAGGCTTGCGGCGGAACCCACTGCAGCTCAACGGGCGAGATAGGTATGATAAAGATACTCAGGGTCGAGTCGATACAGGACGGGGTCATAAGGTTCGAGTTCGCAGCTGGAGAGGCGGCACTCGAAGCTGTGGCTGAAGAGGAGAAGATACTGAAAGAGGCTGCTCGCATTCTGCGCGTGGAGCCAGCGCAGTTACCAAAGACTGTGGAGAAGTTCTTCGAAGAGTGGAAAGAGCAGAGGAAGACGATAGAGAGGCTGAACGAGGAGCTCGCGAATGTAAGAGCTGAGAAACTGCTAGACGAAGCTGAACTCTTCAACTCCGTAAAGGTCGTCGTGAAAACCGTGGAAATGGATCCGAAGGAGATGCTCAAGCTCGCCGAGAAGCTCGCAGCGAAAGGGGCAGTAGGTGTGCTGATGTCGAGCAGCTCGCCAAAGAAGTTCGTCGTAGCCTTCAGCGGAGCCGATTACGACGCGAGGGGACTGCTCAGAGAGGTTTGCAGGGTTGCCAAGGGCAGCGGAGGAGGTAGGGAGGACGTTGCACAGGGAGCTGTGGAGAGGTTGCTGAGCGAGGAGGAGCTCGCCAGGATCGTTTATGAGTTCCTCTCGCGTTGAGGTAATACCGGTAAAAGGTCTGCCCCTCGTAAAACCCGGAGACGACGTTGCGCAGCTGATAGCGTCTGCCGTAGAGCTGCGGAACGGAGACGTGGTCGCGATATGTTCGACTATCGTTTCGAAAGCCGAAGGTAGGATCGTAAAACTCTCGGAGGTGAAGGCAGGAGAGAGAGCCGTCGAGATAGCTCGGAAGATCGGAAAAGAGCCAGAAGTCGTCCAGCTCGTTCTCGAAAACAGCGAAGAAGTTCTCCTCGAACAGCCTTTTCTGCTCGTAAAGGCGAAGTTCGGCAACGTGTGCGTCAACGCAGGCGTAGACCTCTCAAACGTCGAAGCCGGATACGCTCTGCTCCCTCCGCTCGATCCAGACGGGAGCGCTGAGAGGATAAGGAGGAGGTTCGCAGAACTTGGATACGACGTAGCAGTGGTAATCACCGACACGAACGGAAGGTGCTTCCGCCGCGGGGTCGTGGGTTTCGCCATCGGCTGCTCAGGGCTGGAAGTCCTTCGGAGCTGGATCGGAAAGAGGGACCTCTACGGAAGGGAGCTCGAAATGACAGTTGAATGCGTCGCCGACGAGATCGCAGCCTTCGCGAACCTGTTGATGGGCGAGGGAGGCGACGGCGTGCCGGCAGTCGTTTTTAGAGGGCTTAACGTCAGCGGAGACGGCAGAGCTGCGGACATATATCGCGGTGAGGAGGAGGACGTAATAAGAAGATGCCTGAGAAAGTGCTACTAGTCGGAAGCAACGTCAGAAACGTCGCGGAGTCGGCGAAGAAAGCCGGATACGATGTAATAGCCGTGGCGAAGCATTGCGACGCGGACCTCGAAATATACTGCGACACCGTTCGTAGGTTCACGAGCCTTGAAGAGGCGAAGAAGATAGCAGAGGAGCTCGCGCAGGCTGAGAACGCCAAAGTTGTGCTGTGCTCGGGCTGCGAACTTCTTAAAGTTAAAGCGGAGCTGCTGTGCAACGATCCGAGAGACGTGAAGGAGGTCGTGGACAAGCTCAGGTTTTACCGCAGGTTAGAGAGGGAGGGTATTCCCCACCCCGAGCTCGGAGATTTCGGGGAGAGAACGATTCTGAAACCCCGCATAGGAGGTGGAGGAGAGGACGTAGTTTTCGGTAGAGAAGAGAGAGAGGGCTTCGTAAAACAGAGGTTCGTGGACGGTCTAGCCTGCTCCGTCTCGCTTATAGTCGGCGGAGAAGCTACCCCCATTGCCGCGAACGAAATTCTCGTGGGCTGGAGCGAAATGCACGCGTCCGGTTTCAGGTACAGCGGGAACGTAACGCCGCTGTTCGATGCTGAGAAAGTCGAAAAAATCGAGAAGCTCGCGGTCGAGGTTGTCTCGCTGTTCAACCTCCGCGGCTCAGTGGGGGTAGACTTCGTTTACGCCGACAAACCGTACGTTCTCGAAATCAACCCGCGCTTTCAGGGCTCGCTGGACAGCGTGGAGTGGAGCTGCGACGTTAACGTTTTCGCAATGCACGTCGCAGCCTTCGAAGGGCGGAAAGTTGAGAGGGTCAAGCCGAAGAGGTTCGCAGCCAGGGCTGTTCTCTTCGCTCCGGAAAAGCTTAAAGTTGCGGCGAACCTCGCTGGTAACCCCTTCTTCGCAGACGTGCCAAAGGCTGGCGAAGTCTACGACAGGGGGGAGCCGCTGGTGTCGATACTCGCGAGCGGCGGGAGTAGGGAGGAGGTCATATCGAGGGTGCGTGAGAGGAAGAATGTCTTCCTAAGCTTCTGCGACTCAGCGGTTCGCTCTCGTCATCGCGGCGCTCTGAAGCGGTAGAACTCATCATCGAAAAATTCGATCGCGCAGTTTAAAAATTTAAAGCCGGAGGAAGTTGTGCCGGTTTGTGAAGCGCAAGTGCGGTGAGGGAAAAGTATTCGTCAATCCCGGTCGAGCCATACGAGGAGGTCGAAGGTGATGTGGGAGAAGATCGCTGCGAGAATTGAGGAGTTCATTAGGGACTGTGTCGAGTCTGCTAAGGCTAGAGGAGTCGTTGTTGGTGTCAGCGGGGGTGTCGACAGCGCTGTGACGGCTTTCCTCTGCGTCAGGGCGCTTGGAAGTGAGAGAGTTCTCGCAACCGTAATGCCTGAAGTCGGCGTGACACCCGAGGAGGATGTGAGGGATGCGCTGGAACTTTGCAGAATTCTCGGCATCGAATACAGATACGTGGAGATAAACGAGGTCGTCGAGACTTTTCTCAAAAAGCTCGGGGAGGGCAGCGAGGTGGCGAAGGCGAACCTCAAGCCCAGGATAAGGATGACGGTGAACTACTACTACGCGAACAGTCTGAACTACCTCGTAGCAGGCACGGGTAACAAAAGCGAGCTGATGATCGGTTACTTCACCAAGTACGGCGACGGAGGAGTCGATTTTCTGCCGATCGGCGACCTGTACAAGACGGAGGTCTGGGAGCTCGCAAAGTTTCTCGGAGTTCCCGAAAAGATTGTGAAGAAGAAGCCCACAGCTGGACTGTGGGTAGGTCAGACTGACGAAGGAGAACTCGGAATCACATACGTAAAGCTTGACAAAATCCTGAAAGCGCTGGAAAAGGGCTACAGCGTGGAGGAAATAGTTGAGAAGCTCGGTGTGAGTAGGGAGGAGGTGGAAAAAGTACTCGGCATGGTTGAAGCGAGCGAACACAAAAGGAGGCTACCTCCGGTTGCGAGGGTTCGCGATCTGATCGGCTAAGCAAAAAAATTTATTCGATCTGAATTCTCGCCTTCTCCTTAACCTTCTTCGGGATCGTGACTTCGAGGACTCCGTTGTTGTACCTCGCCTTTACGTTGGCTACGTCAACCTCCACGGGTATCGACACCCTCCTCACGAAGACTCCGTACCTGCGCTCCCTCCTAAGGTAGTCCCTGCCCTTCTCCTCCTCCTCGACCTTCCTCTCCGCTTTTATGACGAGGTCTCCGTCTTCGAAGTAGACCTCTATGTCTTCCTTGTTGAACCCCGGAAGGTCGGCTATCACTCTGAACTTCTCTCCCTCATCGATGACGTCAACCGGAATGCCGAACCTGGTTTCCCTTACCTCCGGAAACCTTCGCTCGAACTCCTCGAAGAGTCTGTTCATCCTCTCCTGAATCCTCCTTATCTCCTCAAACGGGTCGAACAACACCTCTACCACCTCCCTAACTGAGTTTTCTTAACCTCATTTCCCTAACTTTAGGTTAGTGTGTTTGTATTTAAAATTTTCGGTGATCGGTTTTAAAGCCCAATACTAAAAGCCTTATGTGAGGTGCGTGATCTGCGGCAGGGAGAGCGAGGAGGTGCTGTGCGCCGAATGTGCGGCTGAAAGGCTTGAGCTGGCAGTACTTGATACTGTGGAGATTGTGATGTGCAGCGGCTGCAGGAGGTTCAAGCTCGGCGCGAGCTGGGCTGAGGTGGATCTGGAAGAAGCAGTCGCCCGCGAGGTTGCGAGATCTTTGAGGGTCGATGAAAGGTTCAGAGTCGAGTCCGTCGAAGTGAGGGGCAACGTCGCTGTTCTGCGCGGGAAGTTCGGCGGTGAGGAACTCGAAGTTTCGATACCATTTAATTATAATATTTCGAGGTCTCGCTGCCCCCGCTGCAGCAGGCAGAGCGGCGGGTATTACGAGGCTATAATCCAGCTACGCGCTGAAGGTAGAAAACTCGAAGAGGAGGAAATTCGCAGGGCAAAGGAGATTCTGATATCGGTCCTCGAAACCGATCGGAGCGAAAAGGCTTTTCTCTCCAAGGTTCAGGAAAGGAAAGAGGGGATAGACTTCTACGTCGGCAGCAGAGATGTGGGGAGACGCGCATCTTACCGCATCGCCGACGAGATGGGCGGCAAGGTTACGGAGTCGAAGAAGCTGCACACGAAGATCGACGGCAGAGATGCCTACCGCTTCACCTACCTCGTAAGGCTACCTCCCTACAGGGTAGGAGACGTCGTCGAGGTGAACGGTAGGCTTGCGGTTGTCAGAAACGCCAGACTCGGGAAGGGGACGGATCTGATCAGCGGAAAAACCGTGAGCGTAGCTGATTCGAAGGTAGTTGCGAGAAGGGAAGACATGACGAGCGGCATAATCGTCAACGTCGACGAGTACGCAGCCGAAGTTTCCTGCGACTTCGGGCTGGTGATCGTGGAAAAGCCGTACGGGGCGGAGATCGGAAGCGTCGTAAACGTTTTCGAGCACGGTGGTAAGTACTGGGCTTTCGTCCCATGAAAGCCGTCCGAGTTCCGAAGGAGAGAGCTGAGGAGGTAAGAAGACTAGCCGAAAAGCTCGGAGTGAAGGATTCGAGGAGGCTAATCGTCGCGAAAGGGGACTTCGTGGAAATCCCCATCGTGGAGGGGGCGGAGGAGTTCTTCGCGGAGTACGAGATCGTCGAGCAGGAGGAGCCGGTCTTTGCCGGTAAGAGGAGACTTGCAGATTATCTGGAGGAACTTTCACCCGGCGCTTCCAAGCTTCTCAGGAGCTACAAGATCGTCGGGGACATAATACTCGTCAAGATTCCACCCGAGCTCGAAGAGTACAAGGCGGAGATAGGAGAAGCCCTTTTGAGTCTGCACAGAAACTGCAAAGCCGTCTGGTGGGACAGGGGGAAGGAGGGGATGCGGCGGAAGCCAAAACTGGAACTAATCGCCGGAAGCGGAAGCGAGACCATTCACAGAGAAAACGGTTGTCTCTTCAAGCTCGATGTCACGAAGGTGATGTTCAGCGCCGGTAACAAGGGAGAGAGGATGAGGATCGCGAAACTCGTCGGCGACGGCGAGGTCGTCGTGGACATGTTTGCGGGAATAGGATACTTCTCGATACCAATAGCCGTCCACTCGAAAGCTGAAAGAATATACTCGATAGAGATCAACCCTGAGTCCTACGCTTTTCTGCTAGAGAACATCAGGCTGAACAACGTCGAAAACGTGGTTCCGATCCTCGGAGACGCCATGTTCGTTACACCGGAAGGCATCGCTGACAGAGTTGTGATGGGTCACATATACTGCCAGGACTTTTTGCCCGCAGCGGTGAGGGCGATAGAGCGGGAGGGAGTAGTACACTACCACGAGGCGGTCGCTGAAAGGGCGATCTGGAGACCGGTGGAAAGGGTAAAGAGGGTTTGCAGCAGAATGAACGCGGACTGCAGGATATTGAATTTTAGAAAAGTAAAAAACTACGCTCCGAGGGTCTTCCACGTCGTCGTGGACGCCAAGGTCACTCGCCGAAGGTTATAACCGGAGCTGTCGCTATTCTCTTTGCGCCCATAGCTCTGACAACGGGCTTCAGGAATTTGACCTCCGCCTTGTCCAGTATTATGTGTATAGCCGCTCCTCCCTTTGCGAGGGGCGAGACGGTCGGGTCGAAGCCCTTCGCGGTCAGATACTCGATTATCCTCCGCAGGTCCTCCTCGTTCGGGACGTTGAAGAACAGGCTAACGAGGTTTTTGGACTCTATGACCTCCCTTATGTCCGTCACGACGTTCTCCATTACCTCCCTCTTCTCCCTATCCCGCAGAGACTCTTTGTTCGCTATGAAAGCGGAGTAGACAGGTTCCATGACGACGTCGATGATTCTGCATCGGTTCTCCTTCAGGGTTGTTCCGAACTCCGTGACCTCGATTATCATGTCGGCTTCCGGCATGGGCGGCAGGAGGGAGGCTTCGGTCTTTCCGATCGGGTCGAATATCACTGCATCCAGTCCGTGCTCTTCGGCGTACTTCTTCGCTATCTCGGGAAATTCCGAGGCTATGAATATCTTCCTGTCGCCTACGGCAGCCTTGAAGTCGTCGATCGACCAGACGTCTGGGTAAACGTCCTCGCTGACGGCTGCCACGAGCTTCGTCGGTCTCAGCGGCAGTCTTGCAAGCACTTCGACGTTCCTGAGCTCCATCTTCAGTCTCCAGTTTTCAAGTATGTCTTCGCCCGTGAATCCGCCGTCTCCCTTGCCCATCTCGATGTAGAACGGCATGATCTGCGGTCTAACCTGCTTGAAGACTATCTTCGGGTGGTCTACGTCTATGATGTACCCTCTCTCGCTCTTGCTTAACCTGTAGCCGGCTGTAACCAGCGCGTCCCATATCGGCTTTTCGAGGTGACCGTCTGGAAAGTATATCTTGACCTTCATCTGCTCTCCGCGAGCTTCTCTGCTAAAAAGTTTTCACTCGTAGACCTTCTCCCACTCCTTGTACCAGTCCATCGCGTCCTTCTCGTAGTCCCTCCCTTTAGCTGGTAGCCCCATGAGCTTGTAAGTTTCGTGCTGTATCAGGACCTTCATGATCTCGTTGCTACCCGTCCAGATCGGAGCCAGACGCATGTCGCGCAACATCCTTTCTACAGGATAAACTTGCGTGTATCCTATGCCGCCGAGGATCTGCATCGCAATGTTTACGACTTCCCAGCCGACGTCGGTGGCAAAGTACTTCGCCTCGCTCACGAGGCGGCGGGGGTCGCCAAAGGCTCCGGCGTCGTGAAGGTCCGCAGCCTTTGCGGCTGTGTAAACTAAGGCTCTGGCTGCGTCGAGCTTGGTTACGGCTTCGGCGACCATGAAGTTCACGCCCTGAAATTCCCTTATCTTTCTTCCGAAGGCTTTTCTCTTGTCAGAATACTTGACGGCTACCTCCAGAGCAGCCCTCGCAAGTCCGACTGCTCCGGCTGCCGAGGTCAGCCTTTCCGGAATCATCATGCGATTGAAAATCACGCGGGCGTTGTTGACCTCGCCGAGCCGATACTCGTCCGGAACTTCGACGTCCTTGAAGACTATGCGAGCCGTCCCCATTCCCCTGAAGCCGAGGAGGTTGTAAACTTCCTCGACCTCTACGCCCATGTCTCTCTCGACGAGGAAAGCCGTCAGGGCTTTGTGTCCGGGAGCGTTGGGGTCCGTGCGGGCGTATATGAGGTAGAAGTCCGCAACCTTACCGCCGGCTATGAACCTCTTCTGTCCGTTCAGAACCCACACGTTCCCCCTCTTCTCAGCCCTCGTCGTCGTCCCGAAGAAGTCGCTCCCTCCTCTCGGCTCCGTGAGCCCCTCAGCCGATATTTTCTTACCCCTTATTATCGGCTTCAGAAACTCCTCCTTCTGCCACTCGCTGCCGAATCTGTATATCGCCTCGCCGACTATGCTCACCATCGCGTAGGCGCAGCCGAGCCCCATGCCGAGCGTGCCTATCTCCTCCATGGCTACACTTTCGGCAGTCCAGCTGAGCTCTCTGCCGCCGCACTCTTCGGGAAACCTCAGTCCGAGAAGTCCGGCTTTGGCTGCAGCCTGCACAAACTCAAAAGGATAGTCCACCTCGTTTCTGTCCATCTTCCTCAGCAGCTCCGGGTCAACGCTGGCTACAAAATCCCTGACCTCCTCCCTGAGCCTGACCTCCTCTTCGGTCAGGAGAACGTCGTTTTCGAGCATGTCGGGCGATGATAGAAAGAAAATAATTTTTGATTTCGGAGGAAGTGAGTCGAAAGCTTTTTTAATCGGTTCGAAACCCCCTCGGTAAAGATTATAATGCGCAACCTGTAGGAGGAAGGGTATGAAGTTCCGCCTTCAGGACCACATCCTGGTTCCGAAGCATGAAGTTCTGAGTAAGGAGGAGGCTGAGGAACTTCTCAAGTTACTAGGTGTCAGTAAGGAGCAGCTACCGAAGATAAAAGCTAGCGATCCGATAGTGAAGGAGATAGGTGCGAAGCCCGGAGACATTGTGAAAATCACGCGTGAAAGTCTTACCGCTGGGAAGAGTGTATTTTACAGACTCGTTGTCGACTAGCACTATGAGAAGTTTTGGTGGGTGGTGAAGATGCTGGACACGCGCGTTTTGGCTAGAGCCTACTTTACCCACGATCGTCTCGTGAAGCACCAGATAGATTCCTTCAACAGGTTCATAGACGAGGGGCTTCAGAGGGTTATAGACGAGCAGAAGGTGATCGAGCTCGACATACCGAACGTTTACGTCGAGCTGGGGAGAGTCAGGGTGGGCACGCCGATAGTCAAGGAAGCCGATGGAACTCGCATGCCCCTGCTACCAGCCGACGCCAGGCTCAGAAACCTGAACTACGCTGCACCGATTTACCTCGAATGCACTGTTTATGATGAGGGTAAGCAGCTCGAAACGGAGTACGTCGAGATAGGGATGCTGCCGGTGATGTTGAAGTCAAAAATATGCAACCTCCATCCGGACCACATTGACAACGCCTTGAGGCACGCGAGGAAGGTGGAGTTCCCGGAGAAGCTCAGCTACGAGGAGAAGCTCGTAAAAGCCGGCGAGGACCCGTGCGATCCCGGCGGTTACTTCATAATAAACGGGAGCGAGAGGGCTCTCGTAACACTCGAAGACCTGGCTCCCAACAAGATCCTGCTCGAGAGGGAAGAGAAGTACGGAGAAATGGTTGAAATCGCGAAGTGCTTCAGCCAGAAGGGAGGATACAGAGCTTTGATAGTCGTGGAGAGGGGTAAGAACAACATACTCGAAGTCACGTTCCCGCAGCTTCCGAGACCGATAAAGCTCGTGAACCTCATGCGAGCTCTCGGCGTCGAGACCGATCAGGAGATAGTCGAAATGGTCAGCACGAACCCCGAGATCGTCAAGTACATGTTGCAGAACGTCGAGGAAGCTGACGTCGACAGCTACGAGGAGGCGATAGAGTACATAGGGCGCCGCGTCGCTCCGGGGCAGAGCAGGGAGTACAGGATTCAGAGGGCTGAGCAGGTCCTCGATCAGTACTTCCTGCCTCACCTCGGCATAGACAAGGAAGCCAGGAGGGCGAAGGCTTTCTTCCTCGCGAGAATGGCTGAGATGGTCTTCGAGCTGTATCTGGGCATGCGGAGGGAGGACGACAAGGATCACTACGCCAACAAGCGTCTGAAGCTCGCGGGTGACCTCATGGAGGAGATATTCCGTGTGGCTTTCCTCAGACTCATAAAGGACGTGAAGTATCAGCTTGAGAGGGCTAAGGTGAGGGGTAGACCGCTGCGCATGAGCACAGCCGTTCGCAGCGACGTCCTTACGGACAGACTAATGCACCCGATGGCTACCGGCAACTGGGTCGGCGGAAGGACGGGCGTCTCGCAGCTGATAGACAGGCACAACTACATGTCGATACTCTCGCACCTCCGCCGCGTCGTCTCTCCGCTCTCACGCTCCCAGCCGCATTTCGAGGCGAGGGACCTTCACCCCACGCAGTGGGGAAGAGTTTGCCCGTCCGAAACCCCAGAAGGTCCGAACTGTGGTCTCGTCAAGAACTTCGCTCAGTACGCTGAGGTTAGCGTCGGAACGGACGAGGAGGAAGTTAAGAAGATTCTTTTCACGACGCTCGGCGTTCAGCCGATAAGGGGTGGTTAGCGTGAGGAAGTGTCGCGTTTACGTTAACGGAGCTCTTGTAGGATTTCACGATAACGGAGAAGAGCTGGCAAGAAAGATTCGCGAGCTCAGGAGGAAGGGCAAGATATCGAATCAGGTAAACGTAGCATACTATCCCGACTCGAACGAGGTCAGAATAAACACAGACGCCGGCAGAGCGAGAAGACCCCTCATCGTGGTGAAAGACGGAAAACCGCTCGTGACGGAGAGGGACATCGAAAAACTGAAGAAAGGGGAGATTACGTTCGACGACCTCGTAAGGCAGGGTAAGATCGAGTTTCTCGATGCCGAGGAAGAGGAGAACGCTTACATAGCCGTCTACGAGGACGAGCTTACGAAGGAGCACACGCACCTCGAACTCGACCCGTCGCTAATCGTCGGAATATGCACGGGCAGCATACCTTACGCAGAGCACAACGCGTCGCCCCGCAACACCATGGGAGCTGCGATGATAAAGCAGAGCCTCGGAATCCCGTATTCCAACATCGCCTGGCGCGTGGACACGAGGGCTCACCTCCTGCAGCACCCCCAGGTTCCCATAGTCACGACCGACACGCAGAGGGTGATAAAGTTCGACGAGAGACCGGCTGGTCAGAACTTCGTCGTCGCCGTGCTGAGCTACGAGGGCTACAACATTGAAGATGCAGTGATATTCAACAAGGGGAGCATAGACAGAGGTCTCGCGAGGTCGTTCTTCTTCAGAACCTACGAGACCGAGGAGATTCGTTATCCGGGAGGTCAGGAAGACCGCTTCGAGATACCCGGTGCCGACGTCTCGGGCTTCAGAGGGGCTGAAGCCTACAAGCACCTCGACGAGGACGGCCTGGTCTTCCCGGAAACGGAGGTCGGTCCAGATGACGTGCTGATCGGAAAAACGTCACCGCCTCGATTCCTCGAAGAGCCGACGGAACTCGGAATATCTCCGCAGAAGAGGCGCGAAACATCGGTTACGATGAGGAGCAACGAGAGGGGAGTGGTTGACGCTGTCTTCCTCATGCAGTCGGAGAGCGGTATGAAGCTCGCGAAGGTCAGAGTTAGGGATCTCCGCATACCCGAGCTCGGCGATAAGTTCGCATCCCGCCACGGGCAGAAAGGAGTTATAGGGCTGATAGTGCCCGAAGAGGACATGCCGTTCACGGAGTCGGGAATAGTTCCCGACATGATCCTCAACCCACACGCCATACCTTCGAGAATGACGGTCGGTCACATTCTGGAGATGATAGGCGGTAAGGTTGGCTGCCTGGAAGGAAGACGAGTGGATGGAACGATATTCCACGGTGAGAAGGAGGAGGATCTCAGAGCCATACTGAAAGCTTACGGTTTCAGCCACACGGGCAAGGAGGTAATGTACGATGGCATAACGGGGAAGAGGTACGTTGTCGACATATTTGTCGGCGTGATATACTACCAGAAGCTGCACCACATGGTTTCGAACAAGATACACGCCAGAAGCAGAGGACCCGTGCAGATCCTCACGAGACAGCCCACCGAGGGACGGTCGAGGAAAGGCGGGCTGCGTTTCGGAGAGATGGAGAGGGACGTGCTCATAGGGCACGGTGCTGCTCTGCTGCTGAAGGACAGGCTGCTGGAAGAGTCCGACAAGGTTGAACTCTGGGTCTGCGGAAACTGCGGGCACATAGCGATGTACGACTTCAGGCGGAACACCGCTTACTGTAAAGTCTGCGACGACGACAGCAATGTCCACAGGGTGGAGATGAGCTACGCTTTCAAGCTTCTGCTCGACGAGCTCAAGTCCATGATGATAGCTCCCCGCCTGATCTTGGGCGACAAGGCGTGAGGTGGTGTTATGGTACCGAAGAAGATAGCCGCGATAAAGTTCGAGGTCCTCTCACCGCAGGAAATCAGGAGAATGAGTGTAGCCAAGATCGTGACTCCGGAAACGTACGATGATGACGGTTTTCCTATTGAAGGCGGTCTTATGGATCCGCGCCTCGGTGTAATCGACCCCGGACTACGTTGCAAAACGTGCGGAGGAAAAGCCGGCGAGTGCCCGGGGCACTTCGGACACATAGAGCTCGCAGCCCCAGTAATACACGTAGGGTACGCAAAGTTGATAGCAAGGCTCCTGAACGGAACCTGCAGGGAGTGCGGCAGGATACTGCTCAAAGACGAGAGGAGGGACAAGTTTATAGCGGAGATCGAGAAGAGGAAGAGGCTCAACCAGAGTTACGACGATGTCATAAAGGAGGTCTTCAGACTCACCAAGGCTGCGAGGAAGTGTCCGCACTGCGGAGCTGAGCAGATCGAAGTTAAATTCGAGAAGCCGACGTTCTACTACGAAGGAGAGCACAGATTGACGCCGCGCGATGTCAGGGAGAGACTTGAAAAGATACCGGACGAGGACCTCCCAGCCTTCGGGCTTGACCCCAAAGCCGTAAGACCGGAGTGGTTCGTGCTCACAGTTTTGCCGGTTCCGCCAGTTACGGTCAGACCTTCCATAATCCTCGAAACCGGTCAGAGGAGCGAGGACGACCTGACACACAAGCTCGTAGACATAATAAGGATAAACCAGCGTTTCCTCGAAAACAAGGAAGCCGGAGCGCCCCAGCAGATCCTCGAAGACCTGTGGGAGCTCCTTCAGTACCACATAACGACCTACTTGGACAACGAGGTCAGCGGGATACCTCCAGCAAGACACAGAAGCGGTAGACCGCTGAAAACACTCGCACAGAGGCTTAAGGGGAAGGAAGGTAGATTCAGAAAGTCTCTGAGCGGCAAGCGAGTAAACTTCTCCGCGAGAACGGTTATAAGCCCTGATCCTTGCCTCAGCATAAACGAGGTCGGAGTTCCGATTGAGATAGCGGAGGAACTGACAGTTCCGATTTACGTGACGCCGAGGAACATAGAAATCGCCAGGGAGTTCATACTGAGGAGGGAGCACCCGAAGGCGAACTACGTCGTAAGACCGGATGGCAAAAGGATAAAGGTGATCGACAGCAACCGCGAGGAGCTCGCCGAAAAGATAGCTCCGGGCTGGATAGTGGAGAGGCAGCTGATGGACGGCGACATCGTGCTGTTCAACAGACAACCCTCGCTGCACAGGATGAGTATAATGGCTCACTACGTTAGGGTGTTACCTTACAAGACCTTCAGGCTGAACCCAGCCGTCTGTCCGCCTTACAACGCTGATTTCGACGGCGACGAGATGAACCTACACGTGCCCCAGAGCCTCGAAGCGCAGGCTGAGGCAAAGATCCTTATGGCTGTTCAGGAGCACATACTCAGCCCGCGTTTCGGCGGACCCATAATAGGAGGAATACACGACCACATCAGCGGTCTCTACCTGCTCACGAGGGGAGAGAAGTACTTCACGAGGGGCGAGGCTATGCAGCTCCTCAGAGCAGTCGACGTCTCGGAGATACCGGTAAAGGACAGATACACGGGCAAGGAGATATTCAGCTACATACTGCCCGACATAACCCTCGAATTCAAGGCGGAGGTCTGTCAGGGGTGTGAGGAGTGCAAGGGCGAGAACTGCGAGCACGACGCCTACGTTGTCATAAGAAACGGCAAGCTGCTGAAGGGAACGATAGACGAGAAGGCAGTCGGGGCGTTCAAGGGAATCATAATCGACGAAATAATAAGAAAGTACGGGACGGAGGAGGCTAAGAAGTTCATAGACCGCATGACGCAGCTCGCCATAAGGGTGATAACGAGCATCGGCTTCACCGTCGGCATCGACGATGTAGAGGTGCCGAAAGAGGCTGAGGAACAGATCGCGGAGATAATAAAGGAGGCTGAGAAGCGGGTCGAGGAGCTGATAAAAGCGTACAGGGAGGGCAACCTCGAACCCATGCCCGGAAGGAGCCTGGAGGAAACACTCGAAATGCGCATAATGAGGGAGCTCGGAAAGGCTAGAGACCAAGCCGGAAGGATAGCAAGCAGATACCTCGGTCTGAACAACGCAGCCGTCATAATGGCTGTCAGCGGCGCTCGCGGATCGATGCTGAATCTCACGCAGATGGCAGCCTGCATAGGGCAGCAGTCGGTCAGGGGTGAGAGGCTGCACAGAGGATACACGTACTCCAACAGGACTCTACCCCACTTCAAGCCCGGCGATTTGGGAGCCGAGGCGAGGGGATTCGTGAGAAGTAGCTACAAGAAGGGACTTTCGCCGATCGAGTTCTTCTTCCACGCGGCTGGAGGTAGAGAAGGTCTCGTCGACACAGCCGTCAGAACATCGCAGAGCGGTTACCTGCAGCGCAGAATGATCAACGCTCTGCAGGATCTGAAAGTCGAATACGACGGAACCGTAAGGGAGCAAACTTCCGGCGTTATAGTTCAGTACCGCTACGGCGAGGACGGCGTGGATCCGATGAAGAGCTACAGAGGAAAAGCCGTCGACGTTAGAAGGATCCTTAAAGAGATAGTTGAAGAGGTGAGAGGGGCATGAGCCTCGACGAAATAATTAACGCTTATCCTTTCCCCGAATCCGTGAAGAAGGAAATAAAGGAGGAGCTCGAAAAGCTCGATCTCCCGGAGGAGAAGTTAAAGGAGATCGTCGAGCGTTGCTACAACGTCTACCTCAGGAACCTCATGGAGCCCGGGGAGGCGGCTGGAATAGTGGCTGCGCAGTCGATAGGCGAACCGGGCACACAGATGACGATGAGGACTTTCCACTACGCCGGAGTTGCCGAAATAAACGTTACTCTTGGTTTACCGAGGCTCATAGAGATCCTCGACGTCCGCAAGACGCCGTCGACTCCCATGATGACCATCAGGCTGCTGCCCGAGTACGCGAAAAGCAGAGAGAAGGCTACGGAGGTCGCGAACCAGCTGGAGGCGACCTACGTAAAGGACATCGCGGAGATAGAGGCGGACATAAGGTCGATGAGGATCCTAGTAAAACCCGACAGGGCTGCGATGAAACGCAAGAACCTCGACGTTGAAACTCTCAAGAAGAAGATCGAGAAGAGTCTGAAGCTTGAAGTTGCTGAGGAGGGCGAAAACCTCGTGATCCAGATCGATGAACCATCCTACAAGAAGCTTATGACGACGTTCGAAAAACTCAAGAACACGGTGGTGATGGGGATAAAGGAGATAAAGAGGGTCATAATCCGCAAGGAGGGCGACGAGTACGTTCTCTACACCGAAGGTTCGAACCTGAAGAAGGTGATGAAGGTGCCCGGCGTCGACTTCACGCGGACGCTCACGAACGATATATGGGAGATATACGAAGTGCTCGGAATCGAAGCTGCGAGGAACGCCGTGATAAAGGAGGCTCTGGAGACGCTCGAAGAGCAAGGTCTCGAAGTCGACCCGCGCCACATAATGCTCGTAGCCGACGTTATGACGGCTGACGGCGAGCTCCGGCAGATAGGGCGCCACGGAGTCGCGGGAGAGAAGCAGAGCATACTCGCGAGAGCCGCCTTCGAAATGACCGTGAACAATCTGCTCGAAGCGGCAGTTAGGGGAGAGATCGACTACCTGAGAGGGATAACCGAGAACATAATCGTGGGACAACCGATAAAGCTCGGAACGGGAGATATAGAGCTCGTGTTGAAGGTGGGGGGTAAGAAATGACGGACGTCGAGAACATACTCAGGAAGGTTTTGAGGAGCGGTAAATACTACCTCGGGAGCAAGAGGACGCTGAAGGCTCTGAAGAGGGGAGAAGCGAAAGCTGTGATAGTCGCAAAGAACTGCCCGGAAGACGTGCTGGAAGAAATAAAGAAGTTCAACGTTCCCGTGTACACGTTCCAGGGAACGAACATGGAGCTCGGAGCGAGGTGCGGTAAACCGTTCAGCGTTGCTGCGATGGCCGTGCTGGAAGACTTAGAGTGATCCTTATGGCGCTGAAGCTGTCGGACGAGAGTATAAGGTATTTGACTCTTTTCGAAAACCTCACGGGCGCGAGCGTGAAGGACTGCTTGGTCTACGACGACAAGGTCGTCTTCGTTGTCAAGAAGGGCGACATGGGTCTCGCCATAGGAAGAGGAGGCATAAACGTCGAGAGAGCGAGGGAGTTGATAGGAAAGAAGATAGAGATAATCGAGCACTCCGACGACCCGGCTGAGTTCATCGCCAACATTTTTAAGCCCATCAACGTAAAGGTCAGGATAATCGAGAAGGGTGGTAAGAACATCGCCCAGATAAGCGTGAGCCCGGATCTGAAAGGAATAGTAATTGGAAAAGGTGGTAAAAACATTAATAAGGCTAAGGAACTGGCGAGGAGACATCACGACATCGAGGACATAATCGTAAGGTGATGGGTATGGGGATGGGGTTGTTTGCAGCCCGCAAGCTCATAGAGAACAGAAAGAAGTTCAGGTGGAGCGATAAGAGGTACGTGAGACGCGTGTTGGGGTTAGCTGAAAAATCCGACCCACTCGAAGGAGCCCCGATGGCGAGAGGGATAGTGCTCGAAAAAGTCGGAGTGGAAGCTAGGCAGCCGAATTCAGCGATAAGAAAGTGCGTCAGAGTTCAGCTCATAAAGAACGGGAGGCAGATCACGGCTTTCTGTCCCGGTGACGGGGCGATAAACTTCATCGACGAGCACGACGAGGTCATAGTCGAGAAGATCGGCGGCAGGATGGGGAGGTCGATGGGCGACATCCCCGGCGTCAGGTACAAGGTCATCATGGTAAACGACACGAGCCTCAAGGAGCTCGTGAGGGGTAGGAAGGAGAAGAAGCTGAGGTGAACGCATGAAATACGGCTTCACGAAGGAGGAACTGCTCGTCTTCGGAAAGTACGACCCGGAGGAGGTTGAGGTCAAAGATCCAGCACTTAAGAACTACATCTGCCTGAAGCCGCGCTTCGTCCCGCACACTCACGGGAGGCACGCGAAGGTTCCCTTCGGCAAGCAGGAGGTCTTCATAGTCGAGAGGCTGATAAACAAGGTGATGAGGAAGGGGCGGAATACTGGCAAGAAACATCTGGCGTACAACATCGTCAAGGAGGCGTTCGAGATAATCGAGAAGAAGACCAAGAAAAACCCCCTACAGGTTCTGGTCGATGCGCTCGTAAACGCAGGTCCGCGCGAGGAAGTGGTGAGGCTGAAGTACGGTGGAATAGCAGTTCCGAGGAGCGTAGACACTTCCAGCTTACGCCGCCTCGACGTTGCGCTCAGAAACATAGCCGAGGGCGCTCGTTTAGCGGCTTTCAAGTCAAAGAAGAGCATAGCCGAGTGCCTCGCCGACGAGATCATAGCGGCTGCTAACAACGAGAGCAGGAGTTACGCGATATCGAAGAAGGAGGAGGTCGAGAGGGTAGCGAAGTCCGCGAGGTGATGGGCGTGACGAAGGCTAAGAAGATGGTCGAAAAGATCAAGGAGCTGATGTACAAGCCGGAGCGCATAAGGAACATGGGAATCGTAGCCCACATCGACCACGGAAAAACCACGCTCAGCGACAACCTCCTAGCTGGAGCTGGAATGATCAGTGAGGAGTTAGCCGGTCAGCAGCTCTACCTCGACTTCGACGAGCAGGAGAGGGAGAGGGGAATTACGATAAACGCCGCGAACGTCTCGATGGTTCACGAGTACAAGGGCGAGGAGTACCTGATCAACCTCATAGACACTCCCGGTCACGTGGACTTCGGCGGCGATGTTACGAGGGCGATGAGAGCTGTAGATGGAGTCATAGTCGTCGTTGATGCCGTAGAGGGCGTGATGCCGCAGACGGAGACAGTCCTTCGTCAGGCGCTGAGGGAGAACGTCAAGCCCGTCCTCTTCGTCAACAAGGTCGACAGGCTGATCAAGGAGCTTGAGCTGACCCCGCAGCAGATGCAGGAGAGGCTCGTGAAGGTCATAACGGAGGTCAACAAGCTGATAAAGGCAATGAAGCCAGAGAAATACAACGAGTGGCGCGTCGATGTCACGAACGGAAGTGTAGCATTCGGCTCGGCTCTCTACAAGTGGGCTGTCAGCGTCCCCTCGCAGAAGGAGACGGGCATAGGCTTTAAGGAAGTTTACGAGTACATACAGAGCGGAAGGGAGAAAGAGCTGGCAAAGAAGTCGCCCCTCCACAGAGTCGTGCTCGACATGGTCATCCGCCACCTCCCGTCGCCACTCGAAGCTCAGAAAGAGAGGATAAAGGTCATCTGGAAGGGAGACCTGAACAGCGAAATCGGCAGGGCAATGGTCAACTGCGACCCCAAGGGTCCTGTGGCTCTGATGATAACGAAGATCGTCGTCGACCCGCAAGCCGGAGAGATCGCCGTCGGAAGGCTCTACAGCGGAACGCTTAAGCCGGGAATGGAACTATACATCATCGACAGAAGGGCGAAGAACAGAGTTCAGACGGTCGGACTTTTCATGGGTCCGAGGCGCGTGGAGGTCGATGAAGTTCCAGCGGGGAACATAGTAGCCGTCGTCGGGCTGCGCGACGCTGTAGCTGGGTCAAGCTGTTCGACGATCGAAGACTTCACACCTTTCGAGAGCATAAAGCACTACAGCGAGCCGGTGGTTACGATGGCGATAGAAGCCAAGAACCCGCGCGACCTGCCGAAGCTGATCGAAGTTCTTCGAAAGCTTGCGAAGGAGGACCCGACGCTGCAGGTTACGCTGAACGAGGAAACGGGAGAGCACCTCATAAGCGGTATGGGTGAGCTGCACCTCGAAGTCAAGGTTGAGAAGATCCGCCGTGATTACAAGCTTGAAGTCGTAACCTCGCCACCTATAGTCGTGTTCAGGGAGACCGTAACGGCTAGATCGCCCGTAGTCGAGGGCAAGTCGCCGAACAGGCACAACAGGTTCTACATAGTCGTCGAACCTCTGCCGGAGGAAGTTATAAGGCTGTTCAAGGAGGAGGACATCGACCTCAAGAAGGGAGACAAGAGTGTGATAAGAAAGAAGTTAACCGAAGCCGGCTTAAGCGGCGAAGAGGCTGCCGGAGCTGTAGAATACTACGAGGGTAACCTGTTCTGCGACGTAACGAAAGGCATCCAGTACCTCAACGAGACGATGGAGCTGATACTCGAAGGATTTAGAGAGGCTATGCGCGCCGGACCGCTCGCGAAGGAGCCCTGCATGGGCGTCAAGGTTAAGCTCGTGGACTGCAAGCTGCACGAAGATGCCGTGCACAGAGGACCGGCACAGGTAATTCCGGCGGTCAGGTCTGCGATACACGCTGCAATGCTGCAGGCGAATCCGACGCTGCTGGAACCTTACCAGAAGATATTCATAAGTGTCCCTCAGGACATGATGGGAGCTGTTACGAGGGAGATTCAGGGAAGGAGAGGACAGATACTCGAAATTCTTGCGGAAGGCGACATGGTTACGATAATAGCTAAGGCTCCCGTTAAGGAGATGTTCGGCTTTGCAGGGTCTATAAGAAGCGCAACCTCCGGAAAAGCCATCTGGAGCACGGAGTTTGCAGGATTCGAACCCGTTCCCCAGGGGCTGCTTGAGAACTTCGTGATGGAGGTCAGAAACAGGAAGGGTCTGAAGCTCGAAATTCCGAAGCCCGAGGACCTCCTCATCTGAATTTTTTTTGCAATCACACCGGAAAGTCGTAGAGCTGAAGAGAGCCTTTTCGGCACAGACTTGTGAGTGATACGCTACCATCCAGCAACTTTACCAAAGCCACGTGTTCGGATTGTGTGAACCAATAGCCAAAAGTTTTTTAACTACAGAAAAATTAACAATCTATATGGCTATACCTGAGCAATTAAAGAGGGCCAAGTTTATTTGCCTTGAGACCTACAAGAAAAGCGGTGAACCTGTTAGAACTCCTGTCTGGTTTGCAATCGAAGGAGACACCATCTATTTCCACACCCCAGCAAATTCTGGGAAAGTGAAGAGGCTTAGAAGGAATCCCAAGGTTCGCGTTGCACCGTGCTCGAGGTTTGGGAAGATAGAGGGCGAGTGGTTTGAGGGTTTGGCTACAGAGTTGAGCAAAGAGGAGGTGGAAAGAGTTATCAAGCTCGTAAATTCGAGACTTGGTTTCTTAGACAAGATAATCAGCCTGTTCCACAGAAAGAACAGAGTAGCCTTCGCGATTAAGCTGGTGGAATCTTGAAAAATCCGTTTTGACAATTATTTTTTAACTAGCGGAAAATATGACCTGTCCCCATTACCAAAACAAAAATAATATACAATCGGTAAAGAAATTGTAAAGCTTAAGGTCTTCGAGAGGAACAGCCAAAACACTTTCAGAGCAGCGGGTAAAAATTTTCTGCTCGATTACGGCTAAGAATTCGTCAGGAGAATCTTTTCTGCAAGCTGTTCATTCTTTACTACAACCGTCTGAGATGTTTGTTCCAAGCGGAAAACCCCGACTACAGCTGAGAATAAGAAATAAATAGAAGGTATGATGCCAATTACAAACTATAAGAAAGCAAAAATTGCTGGTTTTGGTCGCAGTAGTACTAGTTGCCGGAATAGCTACTGCGGCATCCGGAACGAAGAACGTTCGAGTTATAATCAAGGTGAACGAGAACTTCGACGAAAGCGTAATCCCGGCAAACGGCGGGAAAGTTCTGGCGAGAGGAAAACTCTTTCCGATAATTGTGGCTGAATTGCCGGAAAATGCTGTAGAGAAACTGAAGAGGGCGAAGGGAGTTGTGAGGGTTGAAAGGGATGCGGTCGTGAATATTTTCAAAGGAAAACCGCCGGGAAGAGGCAAAGACTCGTCTGCTCAGCCTTCGCAGCAAATTCCTTGGGGGGTAGAAAGGATAAGAGCCACTGAGGCTTGGAAAGTAAGCGATGGCTCGGCAAGTGGGGTTATAGAGGTTGCGATTATCGATACCGGAATTGACAGGGATCATCCGGATATTAAAGAAAATCTCGCCTGGGGAGTTAGCGTGCTCAACGGAAAGATTTCAACGAAACCCAACGCTTATCAAGACAGGAACGGGCACGGAACCCATGTAGCTGGAATTGTTGCAGCTGTCAACAACGAAATCGGTGTTGTTGGTGTTGCTCCAGCTGTGGAGATTTACGCTATAAAAGCTCTCGGAAACGATGGAAGTGGATGGGTCAGCGACATAATTCTTGGAATCGAACAGGCACTCCTCGGACCCGATGGCGTCCTCGACAGTGATGGAGATGGAGTTATAGCCGGAGATCCGGATGACGATGCGGCTGAAGTCATAAGCATGAGCTTCGGCTCGTCTTCAGATGTACAATCGCTTCACGATGCCCTAATTGAAGCTTACAATTACGGAGTGGTTCTCGTGGCAGCTTCGGGCAATGATGGATCTTCAGCTCCGAGCTATCCAGCAGCTTACGATGAAGTTATAGCTGTAGGAGCGACTGATAGTAGTGATAGCGTTCCAAGCTGGAGCAATAAGGGAGTGGAGCTTTCGGCTCCCGGAGTTGATATATTAAGCACTTATCCGGATGACAGCTACGAAACGCTCAGCGGCACTTCCATGGCCTGTCCCCACGTCAGCGGAGTTGTTGCGCTAATTCAAGCGGCATACTACAACAGCCATGGCGAAGTTCTTCCACCAGGCAGTTTCAGCGATACAACCAATTCAACTGTCAGAGGAATTCTGCACATCACAGCAGAAGACGTTAACGGAGACGGTTACGATTCCGCTTACGGCTACGGTATTGTCAGAGCTGATCTGGCCGTACAAGAAATAAGCTGAGATTCTCTCCATTTTTTCCTGCACGCTGACGTGCTGACAATGAGATGCTGTTCGCAACCTTGCAGTTATGACTTAAACTCTGAGAAGTGTGAAGATCACCGACATCAGGTTGTTTGAGAAATGCGTAAGCCAGCTTCCGAAGAGCCTGTATCTCAGGTACACAGCTCCGAAGACCATGCCAATGAAGAATACGTCAACAGCTTTAAGGATGCCCCATCCAAACAGGATATGGTGCAATCCAAAGGTCAAGCTTGAAATAATCAGACCGGTAAAAACCATATCTCTGTTCAGGAAAAACTGAAGTACAAGTCTCCTGTGAATTACCTCCTCAACAATCGGAGCAACGCCAATTACGTAAACAACTTTCACGCTCAAAGGCTGATAGATCCACCAGCTTCCCCTTCCAAAGAATAAACCGATTATCCACGGAAAATTCGAGAAAAGGAATCTAAGAACTGAGAAATTGACGAGGAAGCAGAGGATTCCAATTGCTAAGGGGATTGCCACGTCTCTGAATTTAAAGGTTTCACGAAACAGTATTTCACGGAATCTCCTCTTGGAGAGCGAGTACAATTTCCACACACCTTCAGCTCTGAAGCGACATTGTCCGAATCGTTTTCTGTTCTCCCAAAGTTTTATCAAGTTGGTAGCGAAAGAAATTAATGGTGATTGGCAATGATTGTGGAAGTTAGAAAGATAGATAGTCAGGGAAGGATTGTTCTGCCTAAGGAGTGGCGGGATAAGTGGGGCGATGAGGTGATTCTGATTAGGTTTGAGGACAGGATAGAGATTTTGCCGAAGAGGAAACCCAGACTCTCGCAGTTCTTCGACGTAGTTGAAGCTGAGGTCAGAGAGGATGTTGAGAAAGAGCTTTTGGAGAATATGCTATGAGGTTCATAGATGCCAACGTCTTTCTTTACGCTGCGATAAAGCCGAAAGGAGCAGTTAGCGAGAAAATCCTTGAAAGAAAGGAAAAAGCTAAGCGAATTCTGCTCAGAATAGAAAACGGTGAGGAAGTGGCTACTACCGTAGTTCATTTAAGCGAGGTGGCGAACATCCTTGAGGCGAAAACAAACCTCACCACGGCTCTGATGTTCGTAGAGAACCTAATGCTTGCAAAGAATGTCAGAGTTTTGCCGGTTTCACATGAAGACTACCTGAAAGCCCTGCTAATTGCTAAGGAGAAGAATATCAGCGTGAACGATGCACTGGCTTATTTAAAGATGAAGGAACTCGATATCAAGGAGATATATACATTCGACGATCATTTCAAGAACTTGGATGTTAAAATCGTGAGAGATTGATACCGGTAGTAGAGTAACAGCAGATAAGTGCTCAAGCGAAGATACTGGGGTGAAGGGGAGTATTTTTGCCGATAAGTAGGAGTCAAGTCTGGGATAGCAGTAGTCATATAGAAGACTTGTCTACACGAGAAATTACCTCACAGCGAGATCCTTCATTAAAGATCCAAATTACTGCGAGAACGAGCCTATGTTTATCATCGAACACGAATCGGAAAGTCGAATCTGTGTTCTCTTCGTTTAAGCAGAGGATCAAGATTTTCTTCTACTCTATCACTGCAAGCTGTTGCAATCGGCTGAGGTGGTGCTTGTGCTAAGTTGATAGATCCTGCTGTTAAAGAGTAAAATTTATATATCACAGCATGCATCAATGAATTG
>JBEVCD010000010.1:0-4058 GCA_040514265.1 Archaeoglobaceae archaeon
TCACAGCACCGGGCTGACTTTCGGAAGTTACGAATCGAGTATAACCGCCATCCTCCCCCTCAACCTGACGATCTCGACGTCTACTCCGTAAACGGCTTTTATGTTCTCCTCGTTCAGAACTTCCACTCCTCCAGAAGCGAATATCCTGCCGTTTTTCAGCATGACGATCCTGTTAGCGAAGTTCGCAGCTAAATTGAGCTCGTGCGTCGTTACCACTGCGGACATCCCTTTTTCCCTCACAGCCATCTTCAGAAGCTTCATGACTGCAATCTGATTTCTTATATCCAGATTGTTCGTCGGCTCGTCGAGGAGGATGTACCTCGGATTCTGTGCAAAGGCTCTCGCTATGAGAACGAGCTGGAGCTCACCTCCGCTGAGCTCGGTAAGTTTCCTCGTCGCGAGGTTTTCGAGTTCGAAAATTTTTATTACCTCTTCCACAGCTTTGTAGTCCTCCTCCTTAGGCTCCCAGCCCATATATGGCTTTCTCCCCAGAAGTATTACGTCGAAAACTGTCAGATGACTGATTTCTCCTCTTTGAGGAACGTATCCGAATATCTTAGCTATCTCCGATCTCGGGAGTTTTGCGAGATCCCTTTTTTCGACGAGAACCGCTCCCTTCGGCTTTAGAATTCCCGCGATGCACTTCAGCAGAGTCGTCTTTCCCGAACCGTTTGGACCGAGGAGAAAAACCATCTCTCCCCTCGGAATCTCAAGACAAAGATCCTTCAAAATTTCCTTCGAGTTGTAAGAGAAGCTTAGAGCTTTAATCTCAATCATACCTCTCACCTCCCCTCAGAAGGAGGTATATGAACATCGGAGCGCCGAGCATCGACGTTATTATTCCAACCGGAAGTATCACAGGGGCGATGATCGTCCTTCCCACAGTGTCGGAGGCGAGAAGTATGAGAGCGCCAAGGATCGTGCTTGAGGGGATCAGAAATCTGTAATCACCGCCTATGAGAAGTCTGACCATGTGGGGAGCGACGAGACCGACGAAGCCTATTATCCCCGCGAATGCGACGCACGTTGCGGTTAGAAGGGAGCTGAGAACGAGTCCCTCAAGCCTCACCTTCTGAACCTCGACGCCCAGCGACTTCGCAGTCTCGTCTCCGAGGAGTAGGGAGTTGTAGTCCCACCTGCGATAGACGAAAAATGCCATGCACACGATCAGAACTGCGGACAGTATCCAGATCTCCTTCCAAGAGGTTCTGCTCACGTCGCCGAACGTCCAGAATACGATAGCTGCAACCTGAACGTCAGTTGCGAAATACTGAATCAGCATGACTCCAGCCTGAAAGAGAGAGGACATCGCAACTCCAGCCAGAATTATCGCAACGGGCGAGAGATTTCTGAGCTTTGCAAGGGTGAGGATGATGAGAGCTGTAACCATTGCTCCCGCAAAGGCAAAGGTCGTCGTCAGATAGGGATTTGCGATCGTTACGCCCTCTCCGACTCTGTGGAGGGTTCCGGCTGAGAAGAAGACTATAGCGACGCTCGCTCCGAACGCTGCACCGTGAGTTATTCCGAGCGTGAAAGGAGATGCGAGGGGATTCTTCAGAATGCACTGAAGGACAGCTCCGCTGACAGAAAGGCTCGCTCCGACTATTACTGCGGTGATTATTCTCGGAATTCTAACGTTCCAGAGCACAGCATCGCCGCTGATAAGAGCTGAGAGGAGCTCCGAAAAGCTCATCTTATAGCTCCCGAGGTTCAGGGCTAAGAAGGAGATAGCAAGGAGAAGGAGTAGTGTGAAAAGGTTGAACGAAACTCTTCTCCTCAGCTCCCTTCTGTACTCACCAGCTACCGACATCTATCTTCCCCAGCTCACCTATTTCTTTTACGAGCTCGTCGTAAAGCGGTTCTCCGAGGAAGAACTCCGTTATCTCGTTAGCTTTCTCTGCTATGTCTACATCGGCGAAACGATCAGGGTAAATCACCTTGCCTATCCAGTAAGTATCGATTAAAGCGAGCTCTATGTTCGTCCAGTACCAGTTGAAGGGGTAGATTGAGTAAATCTCGCCGTTCTGGAAGGCTTTCAGGGATCTGTAGAATCCGGGGTTCTTCTCGTAGTCCTGCTTTACGAGCTGAACGTTGCTGGCATCCAGAAATATTATGTCGGGTTGAGCTGATAGGAGGAACTCCTTATCAACGAACACCGCATCTCCCGTGACGTTCGCTTCCTTTACCACATTTCTCGCCCTAAGCTCTTCAAACGGCGGGAAGTTCTTTTGTGTCGATTCTATTCCATGCCCGCCCTTGAAGCTCAGAGCTCCAACGTAGACCTTCGGCTTTTTGTCTTCAGGATAATCAGCAACCCTTCTGGCGATGTCGTCCTTTATCGATCTTATGTAGTCGATTATTTCTTCAGCCCTCTCCTCCTTGCCAAGTATTTTTCCTATCAGCCTCAGAGACTCGAAAAGCTCCTCGTCGTCGAACCTTCCGAGATTTCCGAGGCTGACGACAACGACTGGAATCCCTGTTTTCTGCTGAATGTCCTCGATGATCTGCATGTTGACGGCGCTCGAAGCGAAGATCACGTCGGGCTTAAGGCTGGCTAAGGTTTCCAGATCGACCTTAGGATCGTCTGGAGCGCCCTGAGCTATGACGGGGAGATCTGCTATCTCATCCTGAATAACGAGCGAATACGGTCTCGATACAGAAAACCTCGTTTTTTCGATATTTTCAACCCCGACGAGCATGTCCTCAGCCTGCATGTACGTGATAAGCCTCAAAGCTCCGGGACCAATAGCGACGATCTTGCTGACGTTCTTCGGAACCTCCACTTCTCTGCCTGCAAGGTCCATGACCTTCACTTTCTCTTCAACCTGCGAGGGCTGAGTGCAGGCAGAAATCAGCATAGCTAAAGTCAAAGCAAGTAGCAAAACCCTCTTCATTCAGACCACCTCCCTCATCTCTCCATCCTCGAACTTCACGATGCCCCTGCCCACAACAGCATAGTAGCTGCCCGCACATCTCAAGCAGAGACCATCCTTGACCCTCGTAGCCATAGCAAGCTCACCGCACCTCTCGCATCTTGCGTTCTCAAAAATCGGAGCCCTCTCTATCGGCTGAACTTCAACGAACTCAACTCTGAACTCCTCTTCAGGAATATCGAGCATCTTCCAGCCTATCTCCTCCCACAGCTCGGAGAGCTTCTTTGCATCCTCCTCACTGCCTTCTCTCCTCACTATAACCTTATCAAAGAGCTCAAGAGCCTCCCCGCTGAAATGTCTTCTCACCTTTTCAGCGTCGACAAAAACCCTCACTCCTTTCCAGTCACTCCTTCTGACCACAGTAACTGCGTTCTTTCCAAGGTCCAGGTATATGAGGGAGTTGTTTCCGAGCGTGCATCCAGTTGCGATCTGCACCCCGTCGCTCATGCAGTTGTTCGCCTCGACTATCGCAAGTATGTCCTCGCCAATGCTTGCAAAGCTGTCCGGCTTTATTCCAAGCCTGTCCATTGCCATTACCGACATCTTCACGCCGAGGGCTAAGAAGGGGCAGATGTGTCCGTGGAACTCCTTTGCCCTCAGTAGCAACCCCTTCAGCCTGGAATGCGGATTAGCCTCTTCAAACCATCCGATTTTCGCGTTTCCGATTGAGTCTATCTCCGAAGAGTAGGGCTTAATGTCCACAACGGGTGTGCCGTCGATTGCGTCCAGACCCCTAACCTTCAGAACTCTCCCGTTTCTATCGAGCAGCTCAACGACAGCAAAACCAATGGGATTCGGTCTGCTGGGGGAGCGAGTGGCGAAAACTCCGTGCTCTCTGGTGTCGTGAGGTGGAACTACAATTAGCTTGTCTCTCTCGGCTAAATGGAGCCAGTAGAGAACTATAAGATGGGAGCAGGTTTCGATGTCCCTCAAGCCATCCTCAAACTCCGGAAAAATCTCGATTTCCACGATTTCCTTGGAGAACCTTCCTTGGCGAGGGGCTTCGCTGGGGCTTTTGTAGGGCGACTTTATTATGCCTATTGGCTTTACATCGAAGCTTGTTTGAGAATCTGGGAGCATTTCAACACCTCCTCAGAATTTCACTCGCCTCTTCAGCCATCGAAA
>JBEVCD010000010.1:4158-9840 GCA_040514265.1 Archaeoglobaceae archaeon
GAGCACCTCATACTCTCACTTCTTAACGTTTCCACTTCAGGTATGCGAAACGCGACTCCCGATTTCCACATCAGCTGTCACCTTCAGACTCTTCGGATTTTTTGACCCTTTAGTGGTTTAGGATGTTACTTTATTTTAAGCTTTTGATGATTAGTGTTACTAAGTTAAGATCCGGCGTCTTCGACCTAAGCTTTTTAACCCGCCGCCCGCCTCGCAGCATGGAGCGCACGTTCGTTATGCTGAAGCCGGACGCCGTGCAGAGAGGGCTGATCGGCGAGATAATAAGAAGGATCGAGAGGAAGGGGTTGAAGATAGTTGCCATGAAGATGCTGAGGGTCGACAGAGCCCTCGCCGAGAGACACTACGCGGAGCACAGGGGAAAACCGTTCTTCGAGGGGCTCGTGGACTACATAACGTCCTCGCCAGTTGTTGCGATGGTTGTGGAGGGTAAGGAAGCCGTTAAGGTCGTGAGAACTCTCGTCGGCGCGACTAATCCGCGGGAAGCCGCGCCGGGAACGATAAGAGGGGATTACGGTATCGATGTCGGAAGGAACGTCATACACGCCTCGGACTCTCCGGAGTCAGCTGAAAGAGAGATCAACCTGTTCTTCAAACCGGACGAGATACTCGAATACAGGAGAATCGACGAGGACTGGCTCTACGAGTAGATTTTTTAAATCCTCCATCATAGCAATTTTTCCGGTGGTGCGATGTCAGAGAATCTCAGAACTCCGATCGTCGCCGTGCTCGGACACGTCGACCACGGCAAGACAACGTTACTCGACAGAATAAGGAGGAGCAGAGTCGTGGCGAAGGAAGCCGGAGGTATAACGCAGCACATCGGAGCCACAGAGGTTCCGATCGAGGCGATAAGGGAAATATGCAAGGACATATGGAGGGCAAACGTTAGGATACCCGGACTGCTGTTCATAGACACACCCGGGCACAAAGCTTTCACGAACCTTCGAAGACGCGGGGGGGCTCTGGCGGACCTCGCTATCCTCGTCGTGGACATAAACGAGGGGTTCAAACCGCAGACTGAGGAGGCTATATCGATACTGCGGACGTTCAGAACACCGTTCGTGGTTGCTGCAAACAAGATAGACCGCATTCCCGGATGGCAGAGCGTTGAAGGTGCACCGTTCGTCAAAAGCTTCGCGATGCAGGACGATGCGACTAAGCAGAGACTCGAAAACAAGATATACGAACTCGTAGCCGAGCTATACAGGCACGGCTTCAACGCCGACAGGTTTGACAGAATAAGGGACTTCACGAGGACCGTGGCGATAGTCCCCATCTCCGCGCTGACCGGCGAGGGCATTCCGGAGCTCCTCATGATACTCGTCGGACTCGCACAGAGGTATCTGGAAAAGAACCTCCGCCTACACGTCGAGGGCAAGGCGAAGGGGACGATACTCGAGGTGAAGGAGGAGAAGGGGCTCGGAGTCACGGTCGACGCGATACTCTACGACGGAACGCTCAGAGTTGGCGACAGGATCGCGATAGCCGGAAAGGACGATGTGATAGTAACGAACGTGAAGGCTATTCTTAAACCCGCTCCTCTGCGCGAAATGCGGGTGGAGAGCAGGTTTAAGAGTGTCGAGAAGGTCACTGCTGCTGCCGGAATAAAGATCGTCGCCCCAAACCTCGAAAACGTCCTTCCAGGCAGCGAGTTCGAAGCTGTCAGCAGCGATGAGGAGATCGAGGAGTTCAGGAGGAGGGTGAAGAGGGAGTACGAGGAGATAGCGATAAGAACCGACGAGGAGGGGATCGTGCTGAAAACGGACACACTCGGCTCGCTGGAAGCGCTGATAAACGAGCTGAAACTCAACAACATCCCGATAAAGAAAGCCGAGGTCGGCGACGTCGAGAAGAGGGACATCGTAGACGCATCAGCTAACAAGGACGAATTGAACAGAGTAGTTCTGGCTTTCAACGTCAAGCTCCTACCGGGGGTTGAGGAGGAGGCTGCAAAGTACGGCGTGAGGATCTTCGCGGACCGCATCATCTACTCGCTCGTCGATAACTTCGTCAAGTGGAGGGAGGAGGAGAGACTCAAGAGGGAGAGGCAGAAAATAGAGTCGCTCATCAAGCCTGGAAAGATCAAGCTGCTCAAGGAGTTCATATTCAGGAGGAGCAAGCCGGCAATAGTGGGAGTGAGAGTCCTCGCCGGCGAGCTCCGCAGAGGGGTGGATTTGATAAAGCCCGACGGGACGAGGGTCGGAACCGTCAGGACGATGCAGAAGGAGGGAAAAAACATAGCCGTAGCGACAGCTGGCGAGGAGGTGGCTATAGCGATAGAGGGAGTCACTATAGGAAGGCAGCTCGAAGGCGACGAGGAGCTGCTCGTAGACGTTCCGGAAAGGCACGCGAAAGTAATAGAGAGGGACCTGCTCGACTCCCTCGACGACGCTACCAGGGAGACTTTTCTCGAACTGTTGAGGATAAAGAGGAAGGAGAACCCACTCTGGGCTCGCTAAAAAGCCCCTGCAAGGAAGGCGACGAGTCCGAAAAACATCGCTATCAGAGTCCTCCTCCTGAGTTCCGGTATGTTTTCGAAGTCTCTGAGCAGTCTCACGGCAGCGCTCAAAATCAGGGCGTCGCAGACGGCTACGGGGAAAACGTATTTGACGTCCACATACTCCTCGTAGATCAGCGGAAGCGGGCTGAGGGCTACGGCGGATATATAAAGGGCGGCAGCTGCTTTTGCCGCGAACTCTTCGCCCTTAACCCTCGCAACGCTCCTGACGTTTCTGAGTGCATCTCCTTTCACGTCCTCTATACCCTTCATGATCTCCCTTCCAAGTCCAGAAAGGAAGGCTATCGCCGCCATGATCGCAGACGTTCCGACGATCTTGCTCGTAGCTACTATGCTGCCGAAGAGGAAAGGGGCGGACATCGAAAAAGCTATGTAGACGTTGCCGGCTAAGCCGAACTCCTTGAGCTTGACATTGTACGCGACTCCGAGGATTGAGACCGCAAATGCGAACGCGAACGCCTGCGGCGATATCTTGTAAGACGTTATGCATCCGAGCGGGAACAGTATGAGCGAAATCTGAAGTGCCCGAATCCTCTCGATGTCCCCCCTCACGAGCGGTCTGTCGAGTCTTCTGTTTGCCACGTCGACCTCGTAGTCGAAGTAGTCGTTAAGGGCGAAGGTCGAAGCCTGAAAGAGGAGGGCTGTCAGGAACGCAAGGATGAGGGTTTCGACGTCGGAAAAGGAGGGATCGGCAACGTAGACTCCGGCTAAGACTCCGAGACCGTACATTACTCCGTGTTCGAGTCGCAGCAGTTGCCAGTAGGCTCTAAGGTATCGTGGAAAGGTAGGCATCCAAACCCTTTTCGTAAACGACGTTTCCGACGACTATCGTGTCCGCGTACCTCAGCATCTCCTCCGCTTTCTCTTTGCTGTCTATTCCTCCCCCGTAGAATAGCCTGGCTGACTTCAAAACACTCTTAACAGCTTTAACGATCTCCGGATCGCCGTAGGTTCCGCTGTACTCGATGTATATTATAGGCAGCTTCATCATCCTCTCGCCGACGAGCGCGTAGCTAGCTGCCATTCTGGCATCCAGGTCGCATACAGCCTTGGTAACAGCTGCGACAGCTGAAAGGGGGTTAAGAACTATGTATCCCTCGAAGACCACGTTTTCGAGAACACTTTCGAACTTCTCAAGCTCGTGGAAGTGCATTCTGACCCACTTTGCGTGTTTTCCCGTTATCCACTCTCCGTCCGCGGCGTTAAGAACGGTGGGAACGAAGATGTAGTCGGCATCGTAGACGACGTTGCTTGGATCCGAAGGCTCGACGACGGTCGGGAGTCCGTATTCCCTAACGGCGTCGAGCAACTTCTTAGCCTTCTCGCGGGTGACGTTCTGGGTTCCCGAGATCATCACGGCATCAGTGCCACTCTCAGCTACAGCCCTTATCAGCTCCTCGCTGTTCTCGCGATCCGGATCGAGCTTCGTTACGTGTTTCCAACTCCTCCAGTTCATCAGAACCTCAACCTCTCGTCGATTTTCGCGGCATCCTTAGCGCAGAAGAATTCTCTCCCGATTTTTCTGAGGTAGGGACATTTTCTGCCAGTGTAACCGATTATGCAGAGCTCGCAATCCTCTTTGTAAACTCTCCTGAAACCGAGCTGCTCGGCTATTAACCTGAGGTTCATGTCTCAGCGTTGTTTTCGCCATATAAAATCTTTGTCAGAAACACCTCGACCTCTTCCCTGCTCGGAAAATTCCTAGCCCCCAGCCTCGACACGTTGTAAGCTCCGCAGAAGTTTCCGAGCTTAAGGCAGGTCTCAAGTGGCAAAGAGTTCATGAAGCCATAGAGGAATCCAGCCGCGAAGGCGTCGCCTGCTCCCGTAGTATCCACTACCCTCGCCGGATAGGCTTCGGCGAAGAACTCGCCCTCGTCGCAAACTACTCTGCTACCTTTAGCTCCGAGCGTAACCACGAGGTAGTCGACGAGTCCAGCAACTTTTTCCTTGCCCCCCAGCTCGGCGAGCTCTTCGGATGACAGTATGAGCATGTCTACAACTTCCAGCATGGGCTTCAGCTTTTCCAACCCCAGAGATGCGTATGGGAATCCGGGGTTTAGGATCTTGAAACCCCTCGAAATCCTCGCAACCTCGGTCTGAACCTCCAGGCTCCTCTCGCTCGGAAAAGGGTCGAAGTATATGTAGTCGGCTACGATTTTCTTCATCGGCGGATTAGCTGCCGCGTTTGGCTCCACCAGGAAAGTCCTCTCACCTTCGCTATCTACTATTACGTGCACTCTGCCGGTTCTATCGTAAACTTCCGCCTCCACCTCCGCAGCCGTATTTGCTATGAAGAATTCGGCGTCCCCGTCTCTACCTATCGCCGTGACTATCTTCGCATCGACGCCGAGCGTGGCGATGTTGTGCGCTACATTAGCGCCAGCGCCGCCAGCGCTTTTAGTGAAAGCTCTGACTATCGCATGCCCTCCTCTTCGAGGAAACTCGTCGACGACGTACACGTAATCCACAAGCGCCGGGCAGTGTGCGACGAACATTTCAGAAGTCTCCGCTCAGCAACGTCAGCGCAAACTCCCTGTTGCCCTTGAAGTCTATCGAGTAATTGTCCCAGAACACGCACGTGCCGAGGACTAAGAGCCCGCCGCTCTTGGCGGCAAAGACTTTTCTCCCGGCAACGTAGGCTTCTCCACCGGAAACGGAGGCTGAGCACGGCATCAGAACTTCTGTACCGTTCCACTCCACGACGGGAAACATCTCGTCGCCGGCGTTCTTCTCGGGGTCGGTTATTACGTCGTAGTTCACCCTAACTCCGTGCTTTACGGCTACCCTGTTGACGTTCTCTGCAACGCCGTCGAAGTTGTTGTAGTAGGCAGCCATTATAACCTTCTTGCCCTTCTTGAGCCAGCTATTCACCCTCGCGACGAGCCTCTGCTTGAAAAGCTTCTCCGGATAGTTGAAAACTATGACGTCGTACTCCCCGAGTTTGTAGAAACTCGAAACTTCCTCGATCTCGATCCCCTCCCGCTCGGCGTACGCTTTCAGCTTGGAGAAGTAGTAGTAGTCGTTTATCGAGAACTCACCCAGACTCGCGTCCCACGCAACCCGCATATCGGAGGCTTGGCACTCCTTAATATACTTCTCGCCTCAGTACAGGTCCTCGTCGAAAACGTACGTGACGAGGAAAC
>JBEVCD010000010.1:9940-12866 GCA_040514265.1 Archaeoglobaceae archaeon
TCCTTTAGCCTGAGAAGCTGCGTGTACTCAAATTTTCCGCTCAGATTCTTCTTTTCGATCACTCTCTTAATGTATGGGCAGGAAACTTTTACGTTCTTACCCTCAAGAATCTTCAGAACTTCCACAACGAGCTTAGAGGCGTACCCTTTACCCTCCTCACCTTCAGCCGTTGCCGTCTCGATCAGATGGACTGCATCGTTCTCTTCGAAAACTATCCAGCTCAAGGTTCGCTCCCCTTCTTTCAACGCGAACTTTCCTTCCTCCTTAACCACCCTCATTGTCCGAACCTCAAAAAGTGTTCGCTCCCGTAATTTAACATTTTACCGGAAGCCTATCCCTGCCGTGTATCGCGTTTATCGCAGAACTCGTCGATGAGAGAGCGGCGAATGTCGAAGGAATCCAAGCTCTCCGGGAGATTTTGCTGCGGTACTAAAAGATTCCAGCCACGACAATCAGAATGGGGAGCTTGAATGCAACCAGAAAATCTTCGGTTTTTCCGATAAGAGCTCCAAGAGCGTTTATAGCTGTAAATATAACGATCACTGAGGTTAAAATGTTTGGATACTCCGGACTCTAAATTTGCACCGTAAACTCCCGAAAGCGGGTGCCTGAGAACAGACCGTTCCTGTAGGCCTTCACATGAACTTACTACCGGACTGGGAAGTTCAAGGACTCTCGAATTCAGAGCCGGTTAGAGGTGATTATCGACATGTCCACCAGCAACTCGGTAAAGTTTTAAGTACGGAGTGTTACGAAGGGTTGATGCAGATTTCGTGCTTAACACTCTCGCACAGGCAGGCTTGTGTTGAGGAAATAGAAAAAGTTTGGAAGAGCATCGATATTGTTTCCTTACTCCGAAATTCGGGTCTGAAAGAGTCTGCTTTCATATTCACCTGCAACCGAATCGAAATATACGGAGTCGGCGAGAATAGCGGCGAAACGCTGGCTGAGATGGCAAAGGAGATCGGAATGGAGAAAGCTGAGCTGCTCGTCGGCGATGATTGTCTTAGGCATATACTTCGGGTCGCTTCTGGCTTGGAATCGATGATAGTCGGCGAAGACCAGATTCTGGGTCAGGTGAGGTACTACCACAACCTCTGCAAGAAGGAGGGACTGTGCGGGGAGGTTCTCGACAGAGTGTTCAGGAAAGCTGTAAGTGTCGGCGTTAAGGTGAGGAGAGAAACGAGGATATCCAGGGGAGCTGTTTCGATCGGTTCTGCAGCCGTAGAGCTCGCGGAAAGAGAGCTCGGATCGCTGAGTGGTAAGAACGTCCTCCTCATAGGTGCTGGAGAAATGGGAACACTCGTCGCGAAAGCTCTAGCCGGGAAGAACGTGAACGCCATACTCATAGCAAACAGAACATACGAGAAGGCTGTGGAGCTGGCTAAAAGGATCGGAGGAACAGCCGTGAGGTTCGACAAGCTTGAGGAGTGTCTGCGCATCGCCGACATAGTCATATCCGCTACATCAGCTCCGCACGTAATTCTGACGAGGGAGATCGTTGAAAAAGCCGTCGGCGGCAGGAAGCTGCTGATAATAGACATAGCACTTCCGAGGGACGTCGATGACAGCGTCGGAGAACTCGAAAACGTTACTCTGCTGACGATCGATAACCTCAGGTCCATAAGTGAGGAGAACCTCAGGAGGAGACTTTCAGAGGTTGAGAAAGCGGAGAGGATAATCGAGACCGAACTCGAACACCTCAAGCTGATGCTGAGGGACTTGAGAGCTAAAAGAGCTATCGCGAGCATGTACTGTCTGGCGGAGAGGTACATAGACGAGGAGGTCGAGGAGCTTTTTGCTAAGCTCGCTTCCCGCTACAATGTCGGAGAGGATTGTAAGGACATCCTTTACGATTTTGCGAAGTCGCTGATAAGGAAGTTCCTCAGAAACCCGACCGTTAAGTTAAGGGAGGCTGTGAGGAACGGGAACCCGCACTACGCGGACGTGGTGGAGAAATTGTTCGGTGGTGAGTATGTTTCCGCGCGTAAGGATGAGAAGGCTGAGGAGGGACATCTTAAGACCGCTCGTGCGGGAAACGAGGTTGAGCGTTGAGCAGCTGGTAGTTCCGATATTCGTCGACGAAAACATAAACGAGCCAAAGGCGATAAACTCGATGCCGGGCTACTTCAGACTTCCGGTAGCACGAGTCGCCGACGAAGTTGGCGAGTGCCTCGAACTCGGGCTGAGGGCGTTCATACTCTTCGGAATCCCCAGCTACAAGGACGAGATCGGCAGCTCGGCTTTCGACAGTAACGGAGTCGTTCAGAAGGCTGTAAGGGTAATAAAAGCCGAGCATCCTGACGCCGTAGTGATAACGGACGTCTGCCTCTGCGAGTACACAACCCACGGGCACTGCGGGGTCGTGAGGGGCGGAAAGATCGTGAACGATGAAACTCTTCCGATCCTCGGGAAAGTAGCCGTCAGCCATGCGGAAGCCGGAGCAGACGTAGTAGCGCCTTCGGGCATGATGGACGGCATGGTAAAGGCGATTAGAGAAGCTCTGGACGGTGAGGGTTTCGAGGACGTCGCGATAATGAGCTACGCCGCAAAGTACGCTTCGAACTTTTACTCCCCCTTCCGCGAAGCGGCGGACAGCGGGTACAAGTTCGGCGACAGGAAGAGTTACCAGATGGACTTCCACAACGCGAGGGAGGCTATGAGGGAAATCGAACTTGACATCGCCGAAGGCGCGGACATAGTCATGGTAAAACCGGCTTTAGCATACCTGGACATAATAAGCGCCGCGAAGCAGCGTTTCGACGTGCCGATAGCAGCATACAACGTGAGCGGGGAGTACAGCATGGTGAAGGCTGCAATCGAGAACGGCTGGTTGAGCGAGGAGGTGATTTACGAGGTGCTCGTAGCCATAAGGAGAGCCGGAGCCGACATTATAATCACATACCACGCGAAGGAAGTCGCAAAG
>JBEVCD010000011.1:0-12632 GCA_040514265.1 Archaeoglobaceae archaeon
TTGTTCGACGAAATCTTTATATACTTCCTGCATTCCTCCCCACCCGCCGCAAATGGTATTTAAGCATGTTCGAGTAGTCCAATTTTCTTGGAAGGGCTGGTGTAGAACAAAAAGCTTTAGAGGGGCGCTGGAGAAGGCTAGTTTGGTTTGTATGTTCGATTTTGCCGGTCTTTTTCCCCAGCCGCACTTCTGAAGTTCGGAGAGAGGAGCTGAATACTTACCGATTTTCTCCGGAAACTTCAACGGAACAAAACTTTGGGTACGCGTTCCCGTGGATTAGCGAGAAACTTCAACGTCAAGAATTTAAACGTGTTACTCAACATCGGCGAAACAATTATATTTTTAGAGCCGCAACAATCAGCCGCCGTTGCGGCTGGAGTGCGCACAGCCGCTCGATGAAGTGCCGTCGGCAAGCCGCCAATTACATGCAAAAATTTATCTGTCTGAATTGACTTTGCAGTTTCTGATGAAGGCTGCAGACGTGATGAACAAAAACGTTATCAGCGTCTCGCTACCCAGTTCGAGGGAGAAGGTTCTCGAGCTCTTCAAAAAGCACGGGATATCCGCAGTTCCGGTGCTTAAAGACGGCAAGCTCGTGGGAATTGTGACGAGGAAGGATATTCTGAGGAAGGTAGATGAAAATCAGCTCGCGCTCCTGATGACTCCCAATCCCGTCACAGTCGAGGCGGACGCCGAAATAAAGGAAGTTGTTAGGATACTCACCTCAACACCCTTCAGAAGGTTACCCGTGGTGAAGAACGGAGAACTGGTCGGAATAATAACCGTTCGGGACATCGTTGCCAAAATAGCCGAGATGAACATCAACAAATCCGTCAGAGATTACGTAACGCCGGAAATCGTCTGCGTGTGGGAGGAAACTCCGCTGAACGTCGTCGGTGAAGTGATGAGGCTCAGCAACTCCGAACTCTGCGGAGTCCTCGACAGCGATAACAACCTCGTCGGCGTCATCGATGAGAAGATAATGCTGACTGAAACGCTGATAGAGGAGTTCATCGAACAGACGTCTTACGCATCCTCCAGCGACTACGATGACGCCTGGAGCTGGGACGGTGTGAGAGATTATGCGGTTAAGTACTTCGAAATAAGCGTTGTAAAGCTACCGAAGGAGCCCGTGAAGAACTACATGAAGAAGCCCGAGTTCGTCTACCCCCAGACCTCGGTTTCGAAGTGCGCACGCATAATGGTCAGGAGCGACATCGACCATGTGCCGGTTCTGGACTCGATGAACAGGGTGATGGGGCTGGTTAAAGACAAGGACCTGATCAAGGTCTTGCTCGAAGAGTAGACTCGACAACTCTCAGAACTTCTCTCTTCACATCCTCCAGCGGTCTGGACGCGTCGATGACGACGACCCTATTGTCGGCGAATTCGAGGAACTTCTTTCTGACTTCTTCGAGGTAGTCCTTCTCCTCGAAAACGGTCCTCTCTTTCCTGTTCGAAATTCTCCTCAGAGCCTCGCCAACGTCGACATCGAGCAGAATCACGAGATCGGGTTTTGGAGCTATCTCTTCGTTGAGCCTCTTTATTCTCTCCCCGTCCAATCCTCTCGCCGCTTGGTAGGCTACGTTCGAGTAGTAGTAGCGGTCCATGATCACGACCTTTCCCTCCCGCAGCGCCGGGAGTATGTTCCTCTCGACGTCGACCTTCCTGTCTTTCAGAAAAAGATCGAGCTCCTCCTCGGCACTGAGCCTCCTCTTTAACGACTTCAAAAGCTTCCCGTATTCGCTGTCACTCGGTTCCTTCAGAACGACGACATCGTAACCTCTCTTTCTCAGCTCCTCGGCGAGGAATTTCGCTATCGTCGTCTTGCCGGCGCCGTCTATTCCTTCGATCGCTATGAGCACGAAAACTGTCCGCAACTACTTTAAAATGGTTGCCCGCTCAATTCCTATGAAGTGCTTCGTGATGTATGCGAGCAGCAGGAACGCCGATTTCTACTACCTCACCCGCTTCAAAACTTCGGATCCCTGCGTTTACGTCGTGTGCGAGGACACTGAGCTTCTGGTCGTTCCGAAGATGGAGGTTAACAGGGCGAGCAGGGAGAGCAGGGTTAGAGAGATAGCGAGCTACGAAGACCTCGGCTACAAGGAGCTCGTCGCGGAATACGGTAGAGCAGCGATTTCGGAACTCATCGTCAGGCTGCTCAAAGAGTGCAGGGCTAAAGTCGTCGCGGTTCCGGACGATTTTCCGGCTTCGATAGCCTTCAGACTCAGAGAGGAGTTCGAAGTCGTTTTCGAGAATCCGGCGAGAGAGAAAAGGATGGTGAAGACTTCGGAGGAAGTGAGGGAGATAGCTAAGGTCTGTGAAGCTACGCTGCTCGCGTTCGACTGGGTCGTCAGGAACTTCGGTTTTTCGAGCTGCGAGGAGCTCAGAAACGCTCTAGAGGCGAAGCTGTACGAGCTCGGCTTGCTGGCTGAGGACACGATAGCTGCGAGCGGCAGACTTTCTGCAGATCCGCACGAGAGGGGGAGCGGGGTGATAGAGGACCACGTAGTCCTGGACGTGTTTCCGAGAAGCAGGACGAGCATGTACTACGCGGACTTCACGAGGACGATATTCGTCGAAAGGAACGGAGAACTTGAGGAGATGTACGGAGCCGTCGTCGATGCTCAGGAGGAGGCTATAAAGATGCTCCGCGACGGCGTGGATGCGAGGGATGTTCATCAAAGAGTAGTCGAGGTTTTGAACGAGAGGGGTTTCAAAACGAGGGGCGGCGAAGGTTTCGTGCACAGTACCGGACACGGAGTCGGGCTTGAAGTTCACGAGGAGCCGCGGATCGGGGAAAGGAGCTGTATTCTAAAGAGGGGGATGGTGGTAACCGTGGAGCCGGGCTTGTACTACCGCCGAATTGGCGGGGTGAGGTGTGAGGACTTGGTGGTAATAAAAAAGAACGGTTGCGAAGTTCTGACGAAGTATCCGAAGTGGATCAGACTTTACGAGGGACTATGAAGTCTTTCGGGGCGGCGTCGATGTTTTCGAGGTATCTGTTCAGAACCTTCGGTATCTCGACCCTCCCGTCCTCAAGCTGGAAGTTCTCGATTATCGCTGTTATAGCCCTCGTGGTCGCTATTCCCGTAGAGTTCAGTGTGTGGACGAAACCCTTCGTCGGCAAGCCGCGCTTTTCGGCGTAGCGTATGTTGAGTCTGTAGCTCTGCCAGTCCGTACAGTTGCTGCACGAGACCATCTCTCTGTATTTAGCCTGAGCCGGCATCCACGCTTCGAGGTCGTACTTCTTCGCGGCAACGACTCCGAGGTCTCCGCTGCACACGTTGACGATGCGGTAGGGTATCCCGAGCTTCTGCCACATCTCCTCCACGTTGGCTATCAGCTTCTCGTGCCACTCCCAGCTCTGCTCTGGCAGGCAGAACACGAACTGCTCGACTTTGTTGAACTGGTGGACTCTGAAGATGCCCTTCGTGTCCTTACCGTGGGCTCCCGCCTCCTTTCTGAAGCATGGGCTTACGCCGGCGTAGAGCAGCGGGAGTTCGTTCTCCTCCAGCACCTCGTTCATGTGCATAGCCGCCAGCGGATGCTCGCTGGTCGCGATGAGGTAGAGATCCTCGTCCTCTACCTTGTAGAGCACGTCTTCAAAGTCAGATATCGCCGTTACGCCTTCGTAGGCTTCCCTTCTCATCATGTACGGTGGATTGACTATCTTGAACCCCTTCTTCGCTAGGTAGTCGAGGGCGAAGAGCGTGAGTGCGAAGTCGAGCCAGACGAGGTCTTCGAGGAGGTAGTAAAAGCGCGAACCAGCCACCTTAGCGGCTCTCTGCAGATCCGCCCAGCCGAAGATCTCCACCGCGTCTGCGTGGGCTATCGGTTTGACGTCGATGACCTCATACTCCACAGCTCCGCCTGTCATCTCGACGAAAGCGTCGACGTCCTCGAAGTAAACCTTCGGCTTACCCCAGTACTTTACTGGGACGTTGTCGTCGTCGCTTTCGCCGTAGGGAACACTCTCGTGGACGATGTTCGGAATCGCGAGCAGAGTTCTTTCCAGTTCCTCTTCGACTGCTTTCAGCTCCCTTTCAGCTTCCTCGACGAGCTTCGATAGCTTCTTCGCCTCCTCTATTGCTCTCTCCCTCTCCTCACCTTTCAGATCCTTTATTTTTCTTGCCATCTCGTTTCTACGCTTTCGGAGCCTGTTGACCTCTTTCAGCTTCTCCCTCCACAGTTTATCTAGGTTCAGGGCTCTGTCGATTATTTCAGTGTCCTCACCGCGCCTCCTCTGAGATTCGTAGAGAACCTCTGGGTCTTCGCGGAGGGCTTTCAGTATGCTCCACATCGCGAGGAGTTCTCAGAAAGCTATATGAACGTGCCGATGAGTATCGATGTGTATATCGCTCCGAGCGTAAAGCTTGCGAGTTTGTACATCCTCCTCGCCGCGTACCTCTCGGGTTTTACGGCAAACTTCACGGCTCTGTAGAGGAAGAACGCGGTTACAGTGATAGCTACTACGAGGCAGAAGACGTTAAATTCGAGAACGACGTAAAGCGAAGCTATGGCGAGGAGCATCGCTGCCGTTGATGCTACTATCACCCAGGAAGCTCTCTCCATCCCTACGACGAGCGGATACATGGGTATGCCAGCCCTTCTGTAGTCATCTGCGTAGTACATCGAGATGTACCAGATATGGGAGGGGATCCAGAGGAAAACTATAGCTGCAAGCAGCAAACCGCCGAGGCTGAAACCTTTAGCTGCCACCCAGCCCGCGAGAGCGGGCATAGCTCCGGCTACACCGCCGAAGAGTATCGAGTAGGGACTCCTCCTCTTGAGGAGGATCGTGTAAACGACTATGTCGAAGAACATGCCGAGAAAGAGGACGAGTGCAAGCTGCTGGTTTGGCATAGCAATCGCGATGCCGGCTGCAAAGAGTGAGACGCCGTAGATCAGGCAGTGATCGGGCTTGAGCCTTCCGGAGGGTAGCGGTCTGAGGCGAGTTCTCGGCATGAGGACATCTATGTCCTTGTCGAGGAACATGTTCAAAGCCGTCGTTCCGGCTACTGCGAGCGTCGTGGCGACGAAAGCCGGCAAGAAATTTTCAAAATCGCCTCCGGCTACCATGTAGGCGACGACGAAGGTGACCATGAGCAGGAACGTCTGCTTGGGCTTCGTGACCTCGATCAGGTCTTTAAGCATGAATTCTGCGCTGCGAGAGGGGTTAAAAGGTTTAACGCAAAACGTTAAATATTTCCGGGTCGAATTCATGATGGTGGTTATTATGTTCGAGAACGTTATAGCTGATATCCTCAGCGTAGGTGGTGTAAAAGGTGTTTATATATTCGACTCTGAAGGTAGTCTGATCGAAGCCGAGTCCATGCTGGGCGACGAGGAAGTCGTTTCCGCACTCATAGCTGATCTCTTCAACAAGGCTAACGATGTTCTTTCCAAGATCTCTTCGGACTCCGTCGAGCTTCTTACTTTCGAAGGTTCTAAGGACAGGGTGCTCGTAACGAAAGTTGGCGACGTTGTGCTCGGAGTTATTGCGGACATCAAGGTGAGCTACGGGCTGTTGAAGATAGAGGTGAAGAAAGCCGCCGAGAAGATAGCGGCGATGATGTAGGTGGTAGCATGATCCTCCCGAAGGGCGAAGCCGTCGAGATAGGAAGGAGGGGAAGGTTGGCTGAAGTTGTTGCGGAGTTGCAAGCCGGCAACTTTACGGGTTACGTCGAGGTTTCTTACAGGACTGACGAGTTGTCGAAGGGGAGGATACTTTTCAGAAACGGCGAAATATTGGCTGCGAACGTGACTAAAGTTGTGAGCAAGAAGAGCTTGGATGGTGACGATGCGCTCGAAGAGCTCATGGAGGTTGAGAACTGCGTTGCGGACATATACGCTCTCAGCGACGATAAGGTGGAAAAAGCCGTAGCTTGGAATCAAAAATCACTGGTGATTCAGAAAGCGAAGCCGAAAGTTGAGGTGGAGGAGAAAGTTGGAGTGGGGGAGTCAGCTGAAGCCGGGTTATCCGAAGCTACGACCAGCAGGGAAGAGGTGTTGAAGAAGTACAACATCAAACCCCCCTCGCAGGAGGAAATCGAAGCCCTCATAAGGAACGCCCTAGAAGAACCGTTACTCGACGAGGAAGAGCTGATAGAGGAAATCAGAAAGTTGCTGGAAAAGAGCTTCGGCAAAGCTGCGAAAAGAGCTATCTCGATGCTGAACGGGGTCAGCAGCGTAGATCAGCTTCGCGAGAACTTCGACGTTCTTGAGAGGGAGCTGAAGAAGCTGACGCTCTTCTTCCCGAGGAAAAAGGTGGACGAGGTTCTCGAAGAAATAAGAAGTCTTATCGGAATGTGATGCTCTCGATGAACCGCAACCTCTTCGGAATCGGCGGATGCGTCGAGAGGAATTCCTGAAGCGGCGAGACCTTCATGTTCTTGAGTCTCTCGATGTCCGCGCGGGTAAGCGGATTTGCGGCGGCATTTACGAGGGCGTAGATGAAGAGAGTTCTGAACTTCGAGTCCGCGACTGCATCGTAGAGCTGCGGATATCGCGCGTATGTCAGGTGTATCTTCGCAAGGCTGCGCTGCATGGCATCTTTTCCGGCTGCGACCACGCCCTCGAAGTCCGCGTAGTATTCCCTAAGCCTGCTGAAGGCTAGGACAAGTATCTGGACGACGAACGATATCAGCACCGCTGCGAAGCCCAGGAGGGCAAGTTGCTGTCCCCTCCTGTCCCTCAGTCCCTCGTGAATGAGCGCGTAGCCCAGGTAGAATATTATCGACGGGAGCAGTCCGAACAGCAGCATTACTGCGTTGTCCCTGTGCTTGTGGTGCCCTATCTCGTGCCCTATCACAGCCTTCAGCTCGTCTCTGTCGAGCATCCGCAGCAGCGAGTCCGAAACGGCTACGAACTTTCCGGTCAGGAAGTTTCCGTAGGCGAACGCGTTGGGAGGCGATCGGACGACTACAGCCTTTGGCGGCTTGACGCCGAGCTGGTAGGCAACCTCGTTCACTATCATCTGAAGCTCGTCACTACGCTTGGCGGAGAAACTCAGGTTGATCATGTACGGTGAGATCAGGTAGATCAGCAGGTTGACGATCAGCAGGAATGCCACCAGCGAAGCCAGACTAACGCTGACGCCGGCTACGTAAAGCACCGCGTATATAGTCGCTGACGATATTCCTATTATGAGCAGAGCCAGTATCGCCATTGAGGCGAAGAGCGAGAACCTTCCCGACACTCTGCTCGCTACCTTCGGTGCAACAGAGCTGGCGAGGATCAGCATTACCAGGTATCCAAGCGAGGCTAGCAGTATGTATATCGGATCGAATATCAGCAGCATGTTTTCTGCTTATCCAAATCGTTTAAAAACGCTTTCCCCGCCACTCCAGGAGTCGGATTGATTTCCGAGCAGCTTGAGGATGTTCGGACTCATCCATCGAACCCTCTTCCATCCGCCTTCAGCTGTCAAAAACCTCCTGCTCTTCAGGTATCCTAAGCATTCTCCGACGAATCCGCTCGTCTGCCTTCCGAGTACGAGTTTTTCCATCTCCGAAAAGCTCAGACCGATTGGAGTCTTTTTCCTGTACTCTCTGTCCACGACTCCGAATCCATCCTCTTCGGGAATGTAGAAAATTATCACCTCGCTGTAAAGTCCGGCGGGGAGGGGGGAGTCGATGACCGAGTGCAATCTGACCCTCTCGAAGCCGAGTTGACGCATGAACTCGTTAACCCCTGAATACTCGTCGACGTCCAGCTTTTCCCCGACTCTAATCGGCGAATAGTACTCAACTATCCCGAGCTCGTGCGCAGCCTTCGCCTCGGCGTAGCTCGTCCCGCAGCAGGAGGGACGCTGGGGAGATATCACGCAGGCGTGATTGTGGAGCGAGAACTGACACGATTTGCAGACGTAGAAAGTCTCGACTTCGTCGTCATCGAGCTTGAAAAGTCTCTCCTCGTGAATTTTTCTCGCGAAGTTCACGAGGTTGTAGTCGACTATCCTGACGCAGTTTCTCAGCCCAATAGACTCAAGTGCGTCGTGTATGAGCTTAGCCAGACAACTCCTGAAGTTCGGCTTTAGAAGTTCCTCCGCCACCTTCAGCCTTACGCTCTCCTTTCTGAAGTCGAGGCTGAGTCCTTTCACTCTGTTCACGATCTCCGGTATGAGAGATTCCAGGGCGATCGCGACCTCCTCATCGGCGTCGACCTCCACGACTATCCCAAAATCGCCGCTTTCGCACTCCACTTCGAAACCTTCGCAGCTTCCGCTGGTTACGAGTATAAAGCTCCTGAACTCGACGCCGCTGACGGATTCGCCTATGTAGTCGGCGGAAACTTCGAAGCACTCGCTCGAAATCTTCAGCTTCCTTGGATCGGCGAAGCGGAACACGTTTTATGTAGGTTCGTTACTTAAAATATGCAGGTGGCTGTCGTCGGCGCGGGTTACTGCAGCGGAGAAATATACGAGCTCGCCTTCAGAGTCGGGCAGTTACTGGCGGAGAGGGGATGTGTGGTCATAAACGGCGGTCTCGGCGGAGTTATGGAAGCGAGCGCGAAAGGTGCGAAGAGCAGGGGCGGTCTGGTCGTCGGTATTCTGCCGGGGGGAGCTGAGGAGGCGAACCCCTACGTCGATATCAGGGTGGTTACGCACATGGGACACGCGAGAAATGTTATAATCGTCCACTCGGCTGATGCTGTCGTATCGGTCGGCGGAGGATACGGAACGATATCGGAAATAGCCATAGCGCTGAAGGAGGGGAAGATAGTAGCTTCCCTTAAGCCCCCGGTAGTTCTGAAGGGAATGAAGGTGTTCGAAAAGCCAGAAGATGCCGTAGATTACGTTATTTCGGAATATCGCAAGAAGCAGCTCGGATCTTCGCCCCACAGGTCGCCGTAGCGATGAGCTCTAACTCTGAAACCTCCGCAATACTCTTTGAACTTGCAGACCCCGCACTTGCCTCTCAGATACTTAACCTTGTTTTTGAGCTTGAGGAACAGCTCGTCGCGCATGATTTCGCTCAGCTCGTCGCGCAGAACGTTTCCGGCTGTGTAGTCCCACCAGAACTGGTTCGGGTGCACGTCTCCTATGAAGTCGATGTTTACGAGCTTATATCCGCTTCCATCGCCACCCCTGAACCTCAGAAACTCCAGAACGTCATCGTTCCGAAGTTTCAGGTATGCGTAGACACCGTCCGCCGGATTGTCGACTGTGAGAATTTCGACCCCGTCCTTTTCCGCTTCTGAGATGAGGTAATCGAGGAGCTTTCTCCTCGCTTCGTTGTCTATGTCCTGACCGAAGTCGGCCCTCCCAGATGGCACCAGGTGGTAGAGGCAGAAGCGCGGAATTTCTTCCCTCCGAGCGAGTTCGAGGACTTTGGGAACCTCATCGTAGTTGAACCTCGTCACCGTGAACCTGATTCCCGTCAGCGTAACCTCTCTTGCGAGTAGCAAACCCTTCAGAGCCCTCTCGAAAGCACCCCTCACACCTCTGAACGAATCGTTTGCAGCGCCAACGCCGTCGAGGCTAACTCCAACGTAGTCGAATACCGCGAGCTCTTCGAAGTTGTCCTCGTTTATTAGCGTCCCGTTCGTCGACAGGACGCATTTGATTCCCTTCCTCTTAGCGTAGGCTGCGATTTCGAAGACGTCGTCGCGCAGCAGTGGTTCCCCGCCGCTGAAGAGTATCAGCGGAACTCCGAAATTTGCAAGCTCGTCGATCATGCGAAGGCAGTCATCTCTGCTGAGCTCGAAATCCCTGGTTGTGGAGGCGTAACAGTGAACGCAGTTCAGGTTGCACGACCTCGTCACGTTCCACACGACTACCGGCTTTCCTGCGGCTACGAACTTCTTAAGACCCTCGGGAATTTTTCCGTCGTCTCCGTATGTAAGCCTCTTCGAAACCGTCGCCTCTCCGGTGACGATCTTGCTCAGACTGATCATCGAACTACGTACCCAAAGCGCTTAAAAATCCTTGGCGTTACCATTCTCCGAGCCGGGGTTGCAGAGCCAGGCTACTGCGGGGGACTCGAGATCCCCTGGGCGAAAGCCCGCGTGGGTTCAAATCCCACCCCCGGCGTCCGATTCCGTGGAATTTATTTTCTTAAACGTTTGCGTTGATCGGGTAAACTTTTATAAGTTCTGTATCAAAGATGCTTGATGGCAGACCTGAGGGTCGCTCTAATTCTGCTGGTTCTCTTGGGTGTGGTTCTGGCGGGCTGCAGTCAGCAGGAGGAAAAGACTACGAGCGTCGAAGAAATCAATCAGGAAGCCTTGGAAGAGGCAATCGGCGAACTCATGGTGTTCGCTCTCAGCACGCATTTCGACGATCCCAACACACCCGAGATTGAGGGTCTGAATGTGAATCCCGAATTCGGATGCAGGGGCTGCCACTTTGGAAAGGAGGCAGCGCCGAGACTGGATGAATGGGGGCGCTCCGCACACGGGGGGCACCTGCTTGAGGTAAAAGAGTCCGACCTTTCGGCTGCCGTTACCGAGGACGTAGCTCCGGGCTGGATTCACTACGACTTCAAACAGCCCAACAGACAGCCCTGTCAGAAATGCCACACTTCGACAGGCTTCAGGAATTTCGCGAACGATCCAGAAAATTACGACCCAGCCAACAACACTTTCCTGCTGGTAGGGCTGCAGAAAGAGCTGCTTTACTGCTGGGCATGTCATAGGGTCGAGGACGGGAGCTTCGCTCTGAGAAATCCAGGCAAATTTGAGAAGGTGGCAGAATACTCGGAGCCGGCTGACAGAATTTCAGCTGTCCCCGACCTCGGCAAGGCGAACATCTGCATGGTCTGCCATTCCGGAAGGAGCAGCGGAGCGAAGATAAAGATAGCCGAGAACATCAAGACCAACTTCGGAGCGTTCAACTCCCACTACCTGGCTGCTGGAGGTGTTATATTCAGAACCCTGCCCTACGAGTTCGAAGGCAGAGAGTATTCGGACTTCAACCCTCATAAGGGCATAAGCGACCTCTGTGTAGCCTGTCACATGCCCGGAGCTAGCCACGAGTTCAGAGCTCTGAAGAGCGGTGAAAAGATTGTGATTACGGCTTATCAGGAAACCTGCAGCAAGTGTCACGGAGACGAGGAGGAGCTCGCGTCCACAATTGAAGAGAGGAAAGTTCAGTACGAAGCTACGCTGGATTACATCCGGCAGCTTCTGGAAAGAAAGGGCATTTACTACGACATAGGTGCGTATCCGTACTTCTATCCGACTCCCGACAAGGAACAGCACACGTTCCCCAACGCGTTTACCGACTGGCCGGACAGGGACACTCTCGGAGCAGCATACAACCTCAACCTGTTCGCGCACGAGCCCGGAGCCTTCGTGCACAATCCAGTATACGTGAAGCAGGTGCTCTACGACACGATCGACTTCCTTGACGACGGCGAACTTAACGGCTCCGCACTGAGCAACGCTCCGGAAGATGTGAGATCGTTCCTTGAGGGTGTGAGATAATTTTTTACTCTTTACCAACGCCATCGAACATTATGGACAATCTGAGAGTGGGATCTGTCAACTTAACAACCTCAGCCGATTGTAATAGAGCATGAACAGCTTGCATAACAGATCCTCCTGACGGGATTCTAGCCGTAATCTGTGACGGATCTTGGTTTGGGTTCAATGCATCGACTTTAATATTTTTGCGATTTCACGATCGACAAAGTTCATATATTTACACGTCAAAAATTATCGAATGCTGCCGCCCAAGGAGTTTCTGAAAAACATAAAGCCGTTCAGCTATCTGAGTGAGGACGAACTCGAATTTCTAGTCAAAAACCTGCGGGCTGAGGCTTTCGAGGAGGGGGAAACGATCGTAAGAGGGGGTGAGAAGGCGAAGAAAGTTTATGTAATATTCTCAGGTTCGGTATCCCTGTACGAAGATGGTACTCTGGTGGATGTCGCGAGGAGGGGTGACATAATAGGTCTGGGAATCGAGGGCGGAAAGGTGAGGTACACAGCCGTTGCTAGAGAGGACACAATTTGCTACGAAATACCAAAAAAAGCGTTTGACAGACTGATGGAGAGCAACGAAAACTTCAGAAAATTCTTCGAGAGTTTTGTTGAAGGAGACTTTGCGAGTGTTAGGAAGGATAACGTCCTATTTGAGCAGTTTTTGTATAAACCCGTTAGAGAGCTTCTGACGAAGGATCCCGTAGTTTGTTCGGCAGTAACGTCGCTTAGGGAAGCTGTATCGGAGATGGAGTTCAACAGGGTCGGCTCAATCGTCGTCGTAGACGAAGAGAAGAGACCACTTGGCATCTTAACAAATGCCGACTTAAGGCGATTTATAGTATACGGTGGGAATCTGGAGGAGAGAGTCTCAGCTTACATGAGCAGACCTCCTATAACAGTTGAGGCGAACAGACCGATTTTCGACGCTTACGTGGAATTTTTGAGGAGAGGCATCAACCACCTAATCGTAACTGAGAACGGAAGAGTTCGCGGTGTGATAACGGCAAAAGACGTACTCTCGCACTTCGAGCCGACTGCTTCTGTCATAATTTACACGAGAAAATTGGCAAAAGCTGGATCCACGGAAGAGTTGGCGGCTGTATATACAAATATTAAAAAAGCGGTAGCAGCTATGGCTGTAAAGGGTTTACACTTTTACGAGCTGACATCTATAATATCGGACGTCTACGATCTCCTGACGG
>JBEVCD010000012.1:0-12333 GCA_040514265.1 Archaeoglobaceae archaeon
GGGCAGACCTCCACGCAGGAGCAGCACTCCTGGCAGTCTTCGGGTCTTACGGGCTCGCTTTTACCGTCGTCGTCGAATTCGAAGACCCCGCCCGGGCAAACGGAGATGCACTCTCCGCACCCAGAACACTTGTCCTTGTCGACCCTAATCTCTGCCATCGTTACCACCTCAGAGCAAGCTTACGGGCGAGGAGGTATTTAAAATTCTTTTGTTTTCAGACCATCAAAACACGAAGTGCTCCCAGCTCCTTCAGGTATGTGAAGTCGTGCCACCTCTTTCCGAGCGCATCGATGTAGACGTCTTCGCACTTCAGCAGATTTTGCAGAACTCTCTTGGCTTTCCTCCTTCCCAGCTTGAGCTTAGCCCTTGCAACGCTCATCCAGCAGCTCGGCGTGAACGGGATATCTTTTACTACTACAGCGCACGAGCCTTTGTGAACGTGGACGCTGAACGTTTGAGAGGGCAGTAAGGATCTCTTGCCAGAGGGTGCCGCGAGTAGTCTGTACCTAAAAATCCCGGCTTTCGACATGAGCTGCGAAACGCTTCTGAAAAACCGCTTAAAATCGTTTATGAAATCGACATCGACATCGCGGGCTACTGAGCTGTCGGTTATGGAGATTTCGATCACATAACGATCGTCCTTCGACACCTTCGCATGCAGTCTTGCGCTCCTCTCACCTAAATCGACAACTTCGAAGAACGAAAAGCTCCTGATGCGATGCCTGTCGACGATGGCGACAACTCCCATTACGAGAAGGCTCTCACTTTTTAATTAAAAATTTTTTCCTTTTGATCTCACTTAAAAAGTTAGCGGAAAGCAAAAAAATATTTGAAATATTTTCGCAGAATGCGAATCTAAAATCCTAAGAGGTGAACGAGCGGGTCACGTGCAGTAAGGAAGCTCAGCATCGTGCAAAACACCGTCGCCATCGCGCAGAGCTTGTAGTAAACTCCTATCGCTCTCTCAACGTCCTCACTTCCAGCCTCTTTCCCCGGAAGGGTGTAGTGATGCCGCTTTTCGAGCTTAACCCCGAGAACGTAGGACATAGCCGCTATGCTGCAACCGTTGAGCTTGGGGTTCATCTTCAGCCCGTAAGCGAGGCTTCCACGCTTCAAAACTTCGAAGAACAGCAGCGAAAGTCTTGAGGGAATGAAGTTCAGGGCATCGTCGAGTTTTGCGGCGAACTTGCCGAACTCCTCGTATTTCCCCTTCCTGTATCCGATCATGGCATCGCAAACGTTGACGGCTTTGTAAACCATCGCCCCGGGCAAGCCAAGAAGAGAGAAGTAGAACAGCGGCGCGAAGAACCCGTCGACGAAGTTCTCGGCTATCGACTCTATCACCGCGGAGCACCTCTGACTGTAGCTCAAGTCCTCTACCCTCCTACTGACGAGCATCTGCACGGCGTTGCTTTCCATGCGCGGCAGGCACCTCCTCGCGTGCTGGACCATACTCTTAACCGACACCGCAGAGAAGAGCAGGTAGAGGTGCCAGAACACGCTGAGAGGGTAGGGGACTGCTAGAGAAATCACCAACGCGAAGGAAACACACGAAAGAACGCAGAGAGTTCCGACTGCGAGGTTAAATCTTCCGTAGTCCCTTCTGTCGAAAACTTCCACTATTTTACCGAACCAGCGCGTAGGGTGCGCAGCCAAGGGAGGCTCGCCGAGGGCTAAGTCCAGCGCTACCGCGAGCGGTATCAGCATTCGACCTTCTTCGCGACGTACCTGTTTATTACCTCTTTGAGCTTCTTCCTAGTGAATGGTTTTTCGATCACATCTTTAGCTCCGGCTTTCAGCATCTCCTCCTTCTTGCTCCTCGCAAACGCGGTTATTCCGATTATAACAGCGTTTGGGTCTATCTTGATGATCTCCTTCGTCGCCTCTATGCCGTCGAGGCGCGGCATGAATATGTCCATAAAAACCACGTCCGGGCGGGCTGCCTTGTAGAGGTTTACGGCTTCTACACCGTCCGTTGCTTCGAAAACTTCGTATTCTTTCAGCATAACTTTTAGAACTTCCCTGATTCCATCGTCGTCGTCTGCAACGAGTATACGAAGCGTCATTGAAATATAGAAAGCTTTAGATCATTATAAGTTTTTTTCTTTCAAAAATGTAATTTCAGCGTTCTACCCATCGCCTCGCCGCCGAGCGCTTGCTCACCTCTCAGATAAACCTCTTTCGGAAAGATCGCTTTGAAACCCTCGAACGGCGTCCAGCCGCACAGGCTGTGCAGATTTTCAGCTCTCACCTCACTCACCTCTCTAAGATCGAAGATCGCCAGATTTGCAAACTTTCCGACCTCGATTTCGCCGTAGCGGTCGAAGCCGAACACTTTTGCCGGATTTTCGGCGATCTTTTCGGCGAGCGTCGCGAAGTCTATTAGCCCGCGGGAAGCCATGTAGACGAGGGTCGGATACATGGTCTCGACGCCCGGAAATCCCGGAGCCCCTTCCATCTTCTCCTCCAGAAGGTGCGGAGCGTGGTCTGAGGCGATTACGTCGACTTTTTCGAGATTTCGGAGTAACCAGAGAGCATCTCTTCTGCTTCGAAGCGGCGGGTTCACGTTTGCTAGGTATCCGAGTCTTCCGAAGTCCTCGACGCTCAGCAGCATGTGGTGCGGCGTGACTTCGAAGCTCGAACTGCTCGCAGCTATCGTCGCCGCAGCTTTCCTCGTGGAAACGTGGCAGAAGTGAAACTTTCTCCGGAGCCTGAGACATTTTTCCACGGCAACGATCTCAGCTTCCTCGGGTCTGAAGAGGAAGTTTGGGGATCCCTCACAGACGTAGCGCGGATCTTCAGCGTGCACTGTCACGCTGTGCTTAACTCCCAATAAGTCCTCGTAGTCCACCTGAAGCTCCGGGTGCTGGAGGAACACCTCGCCAACTGCGGGAACGAAGAACTTTCTCCGTATCCTTTCGAGGTAGTCGTTTATCTTCGAGACGTTCCTCTTCGTCAGGGCGATGTTCAGAGAGTAGTCCACGTAGCACCTCTTTTCCGCTTTTCTCATTCTTCGCTCGTAAGTTTCTGGATTATCTACCGGGGGCTTCGTGTTCGGCTGATCGACGACCAAACAGACGCCACCGTGAAGAGCTGCGAGACTTCCGGTCTCTATGGTCTCCTTGTGCGACTCGCCGAAATCTCTGAAGTGGACGTGCACGTCCACTGCGGCTGGGAGGATCAGACCTCTAACGCGTCTCCCGTCTACAAGCTTGCCGATCTCAGATATAACTCCGTCCTCGAAGGCTACGCCAGCCTCTACTATCTTCCCCCTGTAGAGAACGTTACCTCTCAGCATTCAAGAGCTCTTCGAGTCTCCTCTTAGCATCCTCGACTCTCTCTTTGCTCCTTCCGGAGAATTTGATCAAGACGTATCCGGACTTTGGGTAGGAACCTATCTGAACGTCCGGGAACTCTCTCACGACCCTGTTCAGCTTGTCGAGGATCTCCGACTCGTATCCGACTACGCTCAAGCTGTCCTCGTAGAATTCGAGTTTCTCGAACCTCTTGGCGATCTTCTCGAACGTGTTCTCCATCTCAGCCGGCACACCGGGCATTACGGCTATGTTCTCGACGACGTAAGCCGGCGCGGCTCCGACGTCGTTCCAGACTATTTCAGCGCCTTCTGGTATTGAAGCTATCTTCTTCGCAGCCTCCTCGTTGTTCGTGAGCTTTCTGAGCCACCTGTAAACCTCGTCGTTCACCACTAGCTTCCTCCTCAAGGCTTTCGCTACAGCTTCGCTCGTAACGTCGTCGTGCGTAGCTCCAAGCCCGCCGGTGACGAGGACGAAGTCAGCGGTGCTTGCAGCTTTCGAGATCTCCTCCGCTATCTCATCGACGTCGTCCGGGACTACGATTATCCTCCTTACCCTGTGACCCATCTGAGTTAGCTTCTTGGCTATGTAGCTGGCGTTCGTGTTCACCGTATCCCCGCTCAGTAACTCGTTGCCGACGGAAATTATGATGAAGTCCATCACTCCACCAGCCTGCGGTAAATCCTGCCCTGCAGCCCGTGGAAGGCTGCGAAACCTTCCGCGAGTCTCTGGTCGATCACGGCGCTATCGAAAGACGCCAGCTCCTTCGAGTAGAGCGCGTAACTCGAATATCTCGCAACCGGCATGGCGCTTCCCTTGAAGAGTCTCACCTTCACCCACCCGGTGACGCGCTCCTGTGTTTTGTCGATGAACGCGTTGAGAGCGTCGAAAAGCGGGTCGTTTATTAACCCGGCGTAAACGAGCTCGCTCCACTCCTCCTCCACGAACTTTTTGAACTTCAGCTCCCTCCTGCTTAGGACGAGCTTTTCGAGGTCCCGGTGTGCTGTTATCAGCACCGTTGCCGCTGGATGTTCGTAGTTCTCTCTGGCTTTCAAGCCCAGAACCCTGTCCTCGATCATATCCGTTCTACCTACACCGTGCCTTCCGGCGATTGTATTGAGCCTCTTTATGAGCTCCAAGCCGTCGAGCCTTTCGTCGTTCAGCGCTACGGGGACACCTTTCTCGAACCCTACCTTTACGATCTCCGGTTCATCTGGAGCACTTCTCGGATCTGCCGTCCACTCGTAGACGTCCTCCGGAGGAATGAAGGTTGGATCTTCGAGTTCTCCCCCCTCAATGCTCCTGCTCCATAAGTTCTCGTCGATACTGTAGGGCTTTTCCCTGCTCGCCGGAACTTCTATTCCGTGCTGCCTCGCGTACTCTATCTCCCACTCCCTCGTGAGGTTGAGCTCCCTGATCGGGGCTACGACCCTGAAGTCGTATTGTCTGAAGATGTTCTCGAACCTGAGCTGGTCGTTCCCCTTTCCCGTGCAGCCGTGAGCTATTGCGTCGGCTTTTTCCTTCTTCGCGACTTCCACTACCTTCATCGCTATTACCGGTCTGGCGAGAGCCGTGCCGAGGACGTAGCCCTCGTAGTCGGCGTTTGCCTTCACCGCTCTAAAAAGCAGATCTACGAACTCCCTCTTCGCGTCTATCGTGTAGTGTCTGTCGGCGTACTTCCTGCCCCTCTCCTCAGCCCTCCTTATCTCGCTCTCCGGCTGCCCCACGTCGACTGTTACTGTTACGACTTCGCTGAAACCGTACTTCTCCCTCAGCAGCGGAATGCAGACAGTGGTGTCCAGACCGCCCGAGTAGGCTAGGACGACCTTCATATGTCCAGTCCGAACCTCTCCGCGTTCTCGTCGGCTATGCGCTGCAGCATGTCGATTATTTCCCTACCCCTCGGGTGTGTGAAGAGGTGTCTGAAACGCCTCTGGACTTTGAGGTACTCCGTAACGGGCTTTCTGTCCTTTATCCTTCTTACGGAAACGAGCTTCCCGTTCTCATATTCGACTATCGGATAAAGCCCTGTTTCGACTGCGAGCCTGGCAACCTCTATGCTCTGGTTACCGTCTATGCCCCAGCCGGTAACGCAAGAGCTGTGTATCTGTATGTAAGCGAAGCCCTCTATGTTCGCAGCCTTCTTGACCTTCCTCCTTATGTCAGCCGGGAAGGCTACCGAAGACGTGGCGACGTACGGGCAGCCGTGAGCTAAGGCGAAGGACACCATGTCCTTCTTCTTTCCCACCTTTCCCGGCAGCAGCTTGCCGGCTGGAGTGGTCGTCGTCGCCTCGCCTGGCGGTGTTAAGCCGCTCTGCTGGTGCCCGGTGTTCTGATACGCTTCGTTGTCGAGGCAGATGTATATTATGTCGTGATTCCTGTCCATCGCCCCGCTAAGAGGTCCGACGCCTATGTCAGCGGTCGCACCGTCGCCGGCGAAGACTACGACCTTCCCCTCGTCCTTCCTTCCCATAGCTCTGAGTGCAGCCTCTATGCCAGCAGCCACCGCGGCGGCGTTTTCGAAAAGGGAGTGTATGTACGGAACGCCCCAGGCGTTCCTTCCGTACTGGGAGCTCACTATCTCAAGGCACCCCGTCGGGTTGACGACGAAGCACTTGCCGTCCAGAGCTTTCAGGGCGTTCTTGACGGCTATCGTAAGTCCGCATCCGGGACAGGCTCCGTGACCGCTCCCGAAGAACTTGCTCAAGGTATCACCTCCTCAAACTCCTTATAACCCTTAAACGCCCAGCCCGGCTCCTCCTTGCCTTCGGCAACGTCTCTGATTATCCCCGCGAGGAACTCCTTCGGCATATCCCTGCCGCCGAGCCCGACTATGTAGGAGTACACGTCGGCTGCCGATTGTCTGTAAATTGCCGCCTTGACCTCTATACTCAGTGGACCCTCGTAGCCAAAGCTGACCGACCTGTCGAAGACTACCACTCTCTCAGCATCACGCAGAGCATTCCTGATATCCTCGACCGGGAAAGGTCTGAAGGTTCGAACCTTAACGAGTCCGACGTCGATACCTTCGCTGCGGAGCTCTTTCACAGCCTCCCTGAGAACGCCGACCACCGAACCCATCGCGACGACCATGAGCTTCGAGTCCGGGTAATCGATCGCCAGGTGACCTCCCCAGTTCCTTCCGCTCACCTCAGCCCACTCAGCGTAAACCTCCTCCATGACCTTCTTAGCCCTCTCCATAGCCCTCTGCATGGCTACGCGAAACTCCATGTATATGTGCGGCGGAGCGTAGCAGCCCATGGCGACAGGCTTCTTCGTGGTAAGGTAGACCGCCGGCTCGTAAGGAGGGAGGAAACTGTCGACGGTTTCTTGGTCTAAGAGATCTATCGGTTCGTAAGCGTGCGTGAGCTTGAATCCGTCCATGCAGACCATGAACGGCAGCAGCACCCGCTTGTCTTCGGCTATTCTGTAAGCCTGCGGTATCGCGTCGTGGGCCTCCTGATTGTTCTCGACGTAGAGCTGAAGGATCCCGGCATCTCTCAGCGCCATCGAGTCCTGGTGGTCGTTCCATATGCTCAGCGGAGCTGAGAGAGCTCTGTTCGTGTTAGCGAGGACTATCGGTAGCCGCATGCCCGCTGCGTTGAAAAGGACTTCGCTCATCAGTATCAGCCCCTGGCTGCAAGTAGCCGTAAATACCCTCGCTCCGGCAGCCGACGCGCCGACCAAGATGCTCGCAGCTCCGAACTCCGACTCGGCGGTGATGTATTCGCAACCTTCGAGCTCTCCGTTGGCGTACATGGCTGCCAGGTTTTCCACGATTTCCGTCTGCGGTGTTATGGGATAAGCGCATATGACCTGCGGCTTGCAGAGTTTAACCGCATAAGCCACGGCGTAGAAGCCCCTAACGACCTTCTTCATTCAGCACACCTCTAGCTTAAACATCTCCTTTAGCTCCATCCTTATGGCTCCGAAGGGGCAAACGGAAGCGCAGACGCCGCAGCCCTTGCAGAAGTTGTGGTTCACCACCGCATACTTTTCGTCGTCGAACTTCATGACGTTTATGCAGTCGTCCGGACAGTACTGCTCGCAGACGCCGCAGGCTGTGCACTTCTCCTTGTCGACGAAAGCCCAGTGCGTTCCCCAGTCGCCGGTCTTGAAATTCAGCGACTGAAGGGGCGGACTTGAGGCTCCGATGTAGATCTTCATCTGCACACCTCCTCCATATATTTATAAGCCTCCTCAACGAGCCTCGCGTTCTTCTCCGCAAGTTCGCCCTTAAACCACTCCCTTATCGTTTCGAGTAGAGTTTCGAGCTTCACGAGCCTCGTAGCCCCCGCGAACGCTCCGACCATAGCGGTGTTCGTTATGGGTCTTCCGAGAACCTCCATCGCCATCTTGGTCGCATTTATCGTGTAAACCTTGACGTTAAGCGAGTTCGCCTTAAGCTCGGCTTTCAGATCTTCGCTACCCTTCGGATAGTTCGCTATGACCACTCCGCCGTCCTTTATACCGGCGAGAACGTTGACAGTCTCGATCACCGTAGGGTCGAGGATCACGACGTAGTCCGGGCTGTATACCTCGTCCCTCTCCACGATAGGTCTGTCTGAAATGCGCAGAAATGACACTACCGGCGTTCCCCGCTTCTCAGCTCCGAACATTGGAAACGAGAGCGTATAGTAGCCCTCCTTGAACGCTGCGACAGCTAGGATGTCCGCGGCGGTTACAACTCCTTGCCCCCCTCTACCGTGGAACCTAACTTCGATTAGGATGCCAACCACCCCCGCAAAGACCAGCCGCTAACTAAAAAAGTTTTGAGGTTTACGTCGCGAGATGAAGATAGCGGTGTCGGGTAAGGGCGGCGTAGGAAAAACCACCGTGGCGGCTATGCTGGCTTACGTGTTTGCGAAGAGGGGCTACAGGGTTACCGCCATAGACTGCGATCCGGACGCGAACCTTCCGTCTGCTCTTGGTCTGAAGGAGAAACCAAAACCTCTCGCTGAACTTAAAGAGGTGATCGAGGAGCGCGTGGTCGGACCGATGGGACTTTACAAGCTGAACCCGAAGGTCGACGACGTGTTTGAGAGGTATTCGGTCTACAACGGGGAAGGCATCCGCGTTCTCGTCCTCGGAACGATAGAGAAGGGGGGTGAGGGTTGCTTCTGCCCGGAAAACGCTTTTCTAAGAGCTATACTGAGGCACGCGATATTTAAGGAGAAAGACGTCCTAATTCTGGACATGGAAGCCGGTATAGAGCACTTGGGCAGAGGGACTGCTAGAGGCGTCGATCTCCTGCTTGCCGTGGTTGAGCCGGGAAGTCGGGCTGTGGAGACTCTGGGGAGGATAGAGAGGCTAGCGAAGGATATCGGTATAGAGAAGATAGCGGTCATCGTGAACAAGTACGTCGAGAGCGAGGCTGCGAAGAGGCTGATTTCCGAGATAAAGCACCCGATAATCGGGATAGTTCCGTTCAATGACTGCTTCGTTCGAGCCGACATCGAGAACGTCCCGCCCTACCGCTACTGCGACACCAAGATCTTCGAGGAGATAGCCGACAGGATAGAGGAGATCGTATGAAGATCGTAGTCGTAGCTAGGAGGGGGACGAGGAAGAGGGAAATAGAGCTCTTTTCCAGGCACTTCGATGTCTATGTCCACGAAATCCCAGCCGAGCTTCCGGAGCTCATAGAGGAGCCCGAGGAACTGGTGAAGTTGCCGGAAGGCGTTGAAGCCGATATCGTGATCTCTTTCGCAGCTCATCCAGATGTAAACCTTGCGGTGCTAAGAGAGGCTGCGAGGCGCGGTGTGAAGCTCGTCGTATTTTCCGGTGGCTCGGCTGCCGGTTCGTACGCTCAGCTGAAGAAGGAGGGCGAGAGACTGGGCGTTAAAGTTATCTGGGAGGAGATATGCTGCGCAACTCCGGCTGTCGAGGGTTTCGAGGAATTCTTTTCGAAGTTCGGATCACCAGAAGTCGAGGTTGAGCTCGAAGGGGATAAAATAAAAGATGTCAGGGTTCTCAGAAGCGCCTTCTGCGGAGCTACGTACTTCGTGGCAGAAAAGCTCAGAGGTGCCAGGATTGACGAGGCTGGCAGACTTGCAGGATTCTACACGCAGATATATCCGTGTATGGCTTCGAGGGGTATTGAGGGCGGAATCCACAAGGCTGCGAGAGCGCACAAGAGTGCCCTTGAAAGAGCTATAAAAAAAGCTCTATCCTAGCCTCCTCTCGATGTTTTCGACGAACTCCCGGAGCTCCCTGTTCGCCTTGAGGACGCTCAGGACATCTTTGTAGTTCTGGTCGTTTATCTCCTCGATTCCGAGAACCTCCATCGCTCTGTCGAGGAATATCTTTGCTATCGGACCCACCTCCTTCTTCAGCTCTTCGAGCAGGTCTTTATAGGTGACCAAAGACATCACCTCCTTACGATTTCGACGAAGTCGTTTACCTTTGCTCCTATCTTCTCCTTAACCCAGCTCGGAAGAACGACGAAGCCGTCACGATCGTAAATGATAGCTCTCAAATTGACGCTGCCGTTCTTACGGACTGTGACGTATTGCCCCTCATTCACCCCAAGCCTTTCCGCTATGTCCTTGGCGAGGAACATGACGTCGCTACCCTCGAAATCGTACTTCGTGAACGCCAGGTCGACGCCTACGCGTGCCCTTATAATCCCCTCCTCGACCTCACCGCTCTCCACCTTCCGGTCCTCCACCTTCTGAGGTTTGCCTCCGCTTCCAACTCTCCCAATCTGTTTGAGGTACTTGCCTATCTCGACCACCATCTTCTCGGGCGGTAACTTCAGAAACTCCTCAAGCACATCCTCCGGGATTATATCTCTGTAGACCTCCCTGAGCTCGTATTTCATTAGCTTGCTCTCAAGTTCTCTGACTTTCTCTTCGAGCTCTTTTATTTTTGCATCCTTCTCGGCGAGCAACTTTTCGCAATCCATGCTTTCACCTCATAGTAATTATCAGCACTCTCACATAATTAAGCTTTTTGGACTTCGGAAAGGACACGTCCCTTACCGCTGGGAGTCCAATCAGAAACGTGTTCTGCAAACCGTTCATGAGCTGAGGTGAGTGGTTGACAGGGCTGCTGAGGTGGGCACATCCAGTTTAACACGATACACCTCAGCCGATCCACTTGAAAAGGAAACGTAGATACACCAGTAAAAAATAAAAAATTACTGCTTTTTAATTATCTCCAGAATCTCGCTCTCCTTGGGTATCCTCCCCTGAATGACAACTTTCCCATCAACAACCACTGCCGGCGTAGCGATTACGCCAAGCTCAATCGCTCTGTTCATGTCCGTAATGTATTCGATTTCAACATCCAGCCCCTCTTTCTCCACGACTTTCTTCACCAAATCATACGTGGCTTTACATCTCGGACAGCCGGGTCCAACAACCTTCACGTTCATAAAATCACCTCCCCGTAAACGACTCCAGCCAAGGTGGAGAGCACGACTATTGTGAGGATATAAACTGTTGCCCTCCTGACTCCAAAAAGCTTTCCTATTGCCAGCATGTTCGGCAAACTCAGTCCTGGACCTGCAAGCAGCAGAGCCAGAGCTGGACCTTTCCCCATTCCGAGCTTCATAAGCGTGTCAACGAAGGGAGCTTCAGTCATGGTTGCGAAGTAGCTGAGAGCACCAATTATTGCGGCAAGAAAGCTCTGGCTAATCCCTTCACCACCCAGATAAACCTCCACCACATTCGTGGATTTCAGAATCTCTCCCACAACACCGACAACAAAAACACCGATCAGCAGCAGCGGGATAATTTGCTTGACGAAGAACCACGTTTCCAGCATCCAGTACTTCAGCTCCTCCCTGCTGAAGCTCTTCAGTGCATAAAACGTCGTTAGAGCCATCAGAGCGGCGAAGACCTTAACCTTGAAGATGTAGGGCTTTCCAACTCCCAAGTAGTTCGGAAGAAGTAGCGTTGCAACCAGCAAGGCGAAGAGGGCGAGGGCTCTTCTCTCTACAAGTCTTCCCGGATTTGAGGGTAAATTGGACAGCTGATTGGATTGCAGAGCCACCTTTCTGTCAAAGGTGTAGAACAAAATCACGCCCACGATGAAAGCTGTCGCTACAGCTGTGAGTATTCTGGCAATCGCCAGCTCAAGTCCAAGAACAGCTCCAGTGTAGGTTACTGCAAGAATGTTGGTAGCCGGAGCCACCCAGAGAATAATCATAGCTGTTGCTGTCGCGCCGGTCTTCCTGTATATCCCGGAAGCTATTGGAATTACCGTGCATGAGCATACGGCAAGGAAAAAGGATGAAACTATGGAGAGCGGGAAGGACTTCAGCTTTGAAGTTGCAGCTCCGAGGTAGTTTATCAGCACCGCTTTGTTTATCATCGACATCAGAGCTCCGGCTATGAGGAAGGCTGGAACAAGGCAGGTTAGAACGTGCAGAGCGATGTACTCCTCAAGCGCTGCGATTCCTGCGTAAATTAGTGCGTAGTAGTCCATGTTGAGTTACAAATTAAACGATATTTAAGTTTTTGGTTTAAAAATTAAACTAAAGTCGGGAGAGATTCCGTCTGTCTTCCATCCCCAGAGGAGAGACATCACGACGAAAACTCCTCCATATGCTGCATACACCCTACCGAAGTAGGCTGGCTGATAGGTAGGAACGACACCGTAAAGAATGAGAAGTACAGCACCGATTACAGCGTAAATAAAAGCTTTTTCCTCCCTCAGCCAAACTCCGTAACCGCCTCCTATCTCAAAAAGACCTGCCAGAACAAAGAGCACTGCAGATTTGAGAATCTTCTGGCATCCATACTTCTGGCTTACCGAAATCATATATTTGATTTGTGCAGAGTGAAAATTAAACTCCATAATATTTTTCCCTCAATTTCAGAGCGACATTGACGAGGGTTATGAGCACTGGCACCTCTATCAGAGGTCCTATTACTGTTGCGAAAGCCTGATTGCTGTGTATTCCCCAGATGGCAACTGCAACAGCTATTGCAAGCTCGAAGTCGTTGCTTGCTGCGGTGAAGGAGACTGCTGTCGCCTTCGGATAATCAACGCCCAGCTTGTAGGCGATGAA
>JBEVCD010000013.1:0-38964 GCA_040514265.1 Archaeoglobaceae archaeon
ATGTAAATCAATTGTTAAGTTAAATATCATGTTAAATACCATTAAAATTTTGGAACTTAATAACGAAAAACTTTGTATAGCTTATTTGGCAGCCATTAAGTATGTCTAAGGTGAAAATCATAGACCTCACGCTGAGAGACGGACACCAGTCGCTGCTGGCGACGAGGATGCGCACCAGAGACATGCTGCCAATCCTCGAAACCTTCGACAGCGCCGGAATTTACAGCTTCGAAGTCTGGGGCGGTGCAACTTTCGACGCGTGCCACCGCTTTCTGAACGAAAATCCGTGGGAGAGACTGCGCGAGATAAGAAAGCGCGTCAAGAACACGCTGCTGCAGATGTTGCTTCGAGGTCAGAACCTTGTGGGCTACAGACACTACCCCGACGACATTGTAGAGAAGTTCGTTCAGAAGACGATAGAGAACGGCTTGGACTTCTTCAGAATTTTCGACGCCCTCAACGACGTCAGAAACCTCGTCACGTCGATAAAGGCTGCGAAGAAGTACGGAGCGTACCACGTTCAGGGGGCGATATGCTACACAATATCGCCGGTTCATACGATAGAGAAGTACGTGGGGATAGCGAAGGAGATGGCTGCTCTCGAAGTCGATTCGATATGCATAAAGGATATGGCTGGTCTGCTCTCACCGAAGGTAGCCTACGAGCTCGTGAAAACCCTCAAAAAGGAGGTAGGATTGCCCATAAACGTTCACTCTCACTACACGAGCGGAATGGCTTCGATGGCTCTGCTGAAGGCTGTCGAAGCGGGGGCGGAGATGATCGACACCTGCATGTCCCCGCTGGCAATGGGAACTTCACATCCACCGACAGAGAGCATGGTATACGCTCTCGAAGAGCTCGGTTACGAAACCGGGGTGAACCTCGACGTCCTTCTGGAAGTTCGGGAGTACTTCATGAAGATCAGGGAAAAGTACGCTGGCTACCTAGATCCGATCTCCCTCACCCCTGACACTCGCGTTTTGGTTTATCAGATCCCCGGAGGTATGTTCAGCAACCTCATAGCGCAGCTGAAGGAGCAGAACGCGCTGGACAAGCTCGAAGAAGTTTTAAAGGAAGTTCCCCGCGTGAGGGAAGACCTCGGCTACCCACCGCTCGTAACGCCGACGAGTCAGATCGTAGGTGTTCAGGCTGTTCTAAACGTCCTTATGGGCGAGAGGTATAAGGTCGTTGCGAGGGAGACGAGGGATTTGGTAAAGGGAATGTACGGCAGGACACCCGCGCCCATAAAGCCGGAGATCGTCAAGAAGATACTCGGAGACGAAAAACCCATAGACTGCAGACCCGCCGACCTGCTTGAGCCGGAGTTCGAGAAGAGAAAGAGGGAGCTGATAGAGGCGGGTATCGAGAACTCGAGCGACGAGGATGTGCTGCTTTACGCGCTCTTTCCGCAGACGGGGTTGAAGTTCCTCAAGGGTGAGATGCAGGAGGAACCCTTCCCGTCGCCGGGCAAGGTAGAGGGCGAGTTCGAGGTCGAAATAGAGGGTTCGAAGTATCTCGTTAAAATTAAAAAAGTTCCTAAAACAATTTTCTGATGGTGTTGAGTATGGAAACCGTCCAGAGACCCATCAAGGTTCTGATAGCCAAGCCCGGTCTGAACGGGCACGATAGGGGAGCTAAAGTCGTGGCGAGAGGTTTGAGAGACGCGGGCTTCGAGGTTATTTACACGGGAATAAGGAGAACTCCTGAGGAGATAGCCGAAACTGCTCTCCAGGAAGACGTCGACGTTGTCGGGCTGAGCATACTCAGCGGCGCGCACATGGAGCTCGTCCCGCTCGTAATAGAGGAACTGAAGAAGAGGGGACTTGAGCCGGGGAAGGATCTGATCGTCGTAGTCGGAGGGATAATTCCGAAAGAGGACGTTCCCAAACTTCAGGAGCTTGGAGTTTCAGCCGTTTTTGGTCCCGGGACGAGGATAAGCGAGATAGCCGAATTCATCAGGAGGGAGGTCACGAAGCTCGGGAAGTGATCGTTATGAAGATAGACCATGTGGGTATAGCTGTGAGGAGTCTGGAGGAAGCCGTAAAGACTTTCGAGGCTCTGGGATTGAGGGTTCACGAGATCGAGGAGGTTCCGGAGCAGAAGGTAAAGGTCGCTATGCTCCCAATCGGCGAGAGCAGAATCGAGCTACTCGAAGCAACCTCTGAAGACAGCCCGGTTGCGAAGTTCTTAGCTTCGAGAGGAGAAGGTGTACACCACATAGCGATAAGCGTGGAGAACATCGAGGAGGCATTGGAGAGAGCTAGGAACGCAGGAATAAGGCTGGTCGACGAGAAGCCTCGCGTGGGAGCTGGCGGTAAGAGGGTCGCATTTCTGCACCCCAAGAGCATGCACGGAGTGCTTATAGAGTTCGTGGAGGGGTGAGATGAGGAGAGAACTCCTCGATGAGCTGAAGAGGAGGAGGGAGAGAGTCCTTCAGATGGGAGGAAAAGAGAGGATAGAGAGGCAGCATTCTCAGGGCAAGCTGACAGCTAGAGAGAGAATAGATCTCCTCCTCGACCCCGGAAGCTTTGTGGAGATCAACCCCTTCGTCGAGAAGAGGAACACAGACTTCGGGCTCGACAAGGTGTATCTACCGGCAGACGGTGTTGTTACGGGCATCGGAACGATCGACGGCAGACCAGTTGCCGTTTTCGCCCAGGACTTCACGGTGATGGGCGGTAGCTTGGGAGAAATGCACGGTTTCAAGATAGCCTATCTTCTCGACTTGGCTATGAAGCTCGGGATTCCAGTCGTTGGGCTAAACGACAGCGGAGGTGCGAGAATACAGGAGGGAGTCGACGCCCTCAAGGGTTACGGAGACATATTCTATCGAAACACGCTTGCCAGCGGAGTAATACCGCAGATAAGCGTGATTATGGGTCCGTGTGCGGGTGGAGCTGTTTACAGTCCGGCTCTGGGAGATTTCATAATAATGACGAAGAATCCGAACTGCTACATGTTCATAACGGGTCCGCAGGTTGTGAAAGCCGTAACGGGCGAGGAGGTTACGCCCTTCGAACTCGGAGGTTGGGAGGCGCACGCGACGAGGAGCGGGAACTGTCACCTCGTAGCGGAGAGCGATGAGCACGCGATGGAACTGGTTAGGAAGTTGCTGAGCTACCTTCCGCTCAACAACATGGAAGATCCACCTCGCGTGGAAACAGGGGACAGCCCTTCGAGGCTGACTCCGGAGATATACGAGATAGTTCCCGACGACCCGCAGAAGCCCTACGACGTCAGAGACTTGATAAGAGTAGTGGTTGACAACGGCGAGTTCTTCGAGATCCAGGAGTTCTTCGCCCCAAACGCCGTCGTAGGCTTCGCCAGAATAGATGGAAGAAGTGTCGGCATAGTGGCGAATAACCCGAACCACCTAGCCGGATGTTTGGACATAAATAGCAGTGACAAGATAGCGAGGTTCGTTCGCTTCTGCGACGCTTTCAACATACCGATCGTAACCTTCGTAGACGTTCCCGGTTACCTGCCGGGTGTCGAGCAGGAGTACGGTGGAATAATAAGACACGGCGCGAAGGTTTTGTACGCATACAGCGAAGCCACGGTTCCGCTTGTTACGGTTATAGTCAGAAAAGCGTACGGGGGTGCTTATTTAGCAATGGGGAGCAAGCACCTCGGCGCGGACATAGTCTACGCTTATCCAACAGCTGAAATAGCTGTTATGGGTCCGGAGGGAGCGGCTGAAATAGTGTTCAGGAAGGAGATCGCTGCTGCGGAAGATCCAGCTGCGATGAGGGAGCAGAAGGTGAAGGAGTACAGGGAGAAGTTCGCGAATCCTTACAGGGCTGCGGCTAGGGGATACATCGACGATGTCATCGATCCACGCTTCACGAGGGTTAAAATTATCACGGCTCTGCGTATTTTGGAGAGCAAACGGGAGAAGCTCCCGCCGAAAAAGCACGGAAACATCCCACTGTGAGGTGGTCAGCGTGACTCCCGAAGAGCTTGCAGCCGCTCTGGCTGCGATCCACCGCTATTTAAGCGAGATCGAGAAGCCCATCGAGATTAGAGAGGTTCCGATCAACTGGAAACTGTCGGCGAGGGTGATGATATGAGGTACGAGGTCGTGGTCGGCGAAAATCGTTACGAGGTGGAGGTAGAGGAAGTGTCTCCCAACGTCTTCAAGGTTTCGGTTAACGGGAAAACGGCGATAGTAGAGATGAAGCCTAAGGTTGAGGTTGAGAAAGTCGTTGAGAAAGCTGTTGCTGTGGAGGTAAAAGAGGCGAAGAAACCCGTAAAGGTAGAAGGCAAGGTAATCACGTCGCCGATGAACGGAATCGTAACGAAGGTGCTCGTAAAGCCTGGAGATGAGGTGAAGACTGGAGATACGGTGGCTGTTATCGAAGCCATGAAGATGGAGAATCCGATATCGTCGCCTTTCGACGGCGTCGTTGAGGAGGTGTTTGTTAAGGAGGGTGATAAGGTTTCGAAGGGAGACCCTCTCCTCAGGTTGAGGTGATTTTATGAAGAAGGGGGAGTGGGAGGAGAAGATTGTAAAGCCCTGGATTGAAAAATCTCCGGAAAGAAAGAAAGTCTTTAAGACGTCTTCAGGCTTTGTCGTCGACAGGCTTTACACGCCGGAAGACGTGGAGATAGACTACGAGAACAAGCTCAGCTATCCGGGCGTTTACCCCTTCACGAGGGGGATTTACCCGACGATGTACAGGGGAAGGATCTGGACGATGAGACAGTACGCTGGATTCGGAACTGCTGAAGAGACGAACAGGCGATACAAGTACCTTCTTTCCCAAGGTCAGACCGGGCTGAGTGTGGCGTTCGACCTGCCGACGCAGATAGGATACGACAGCGACCACCCGATGGCTCTCGGCGAGGTCGGCAAGGTGGGTGTTGCGATAGACACCATAGAGGATATGCAGATACTCTTCGACGGCATACCCCTGGACAAGGTCTCGACGTCGATGACGATAAACTCCACGTGTGCGCAGATACTCAGCATGTACATCGTCGTCGCGGAACAGCAGGGTGTCAGTAGCGAACAACTGCGAGGAACTGTTCAGAACGACATGCTGAAGGAGTACATAGCAAGGGGAACTTACATATTCCCTCCGGAACCCTCGCTCAGACTTGCGACGGACATAATAATGTTCTGCGCGAAGCACATGCCGAAGTGGAACCCGATAAGCATCTCCGGTTACCACATGGAAGAAGCCGGAGCTACGCCAGTTCAGGAGGTAGCCTTCACGTTGGCTAACGGAATAGAGTACGTCAGAAGGGTAATCGATCGCGGAATGGATGTTGACGAGTTTGCTCCGCGCCTTAGCTTCTTCTTTGCAGCCGGAAACAACCTCTTCGAAGAGGTAGCAAAGTTTAGAGCTGCACGCAGGCTTTGGGCGAGGATAATGAAGGAGTGGTTCAACGCCAAGAAGCCGCAGTCGATGATGCTCCGCTTCCACGTGCAAACGGCTGGCTGCACGCTGACGGCTCAGCAGCCGGAGAACAACATAGTTCGCGTAACCCTGCAAGCCCTCGCCGCAGTCCTCGGTGGTTGCCAGTCGCTGCACACGAACAGCTACGACGAAGCGCTCTGTCTGCCTACGGAGAAAGCCGTAAGAATAGCGCTCCGAACGCAACAGATAATCGCCGAAGAGAGCGGCGTTGCAGACGTCATCGATCCGCTCGGCGGAAGCTACTACGTGGAGTGGCTTACCGACAGGATAGAGGAGGAGGCTATGAAGTACATCGAAAAGATCGAGGAGATGGGCGGAATGGTGAAGGCTATAGAGAGCGGTTGGGTACAGAGGGAGATACACAAGTCCGCTTACGAGAAGCAGAAGGCCATAGAGAGCGGGGAGCTTGTAGTCGTAGGTGTGAACAAGTACGTCATCGAAGAGGACATAGAGATAGAGCTTCTGAGGGTTCCGAGGGAGGTTGTGGAGAAGCAGATAGCGAGGCTCAGGAGGTTCAGGGAGAACAGGGACATGGGGAAAGTGGAGAAGGCGCTTGAAAGGCTGAAGAGAGCTGCAGAAGGTGAAGAGAACCTGATGCCCTACGTGCTTGAAGCGGTGAGGGCGAAGGCTACGCTCGGTGAGATGACCGACGCCCTCAGGGAAGTCTTTGGAGAGTACAGGGCTCCCGAGGTGTTCTGACAGGAGGTCCTTTTAGGCTGTAATCCCTAAAATTTTTTACCGCGCGCCCGAGTTGAACTGAGGTGGGCGCGTGTCTCTGGTTAAGGAGATATTCAGGAGGAATCCGACGCTCTACGACCTGCCGGCGAGTGCTATAGCGAAGGTCATGAAAGTTCTGCTGAACTACGAAACCTCACGCGAACTCGCGACGCTCAGGAAGGTCAACAGGGTCGCAGCGACCCAGCCCGTCCTGCTGGCGGAAACGTCTAGGGGAAAAGGATGGCTGAGGCTGCTGAGGGTAAAGAGAGGTTTCGTAGGTGTCTACCTCCTCGTCTCCGATAGCAGCACGACGATGTTCGAAGTCCTGAAGCAGGAGGACTTCGACGAGGACTCTCTGCTTACAACCCGTGTTTCCCTCTTAAAACCGGACGGCGAGTTCAGGGGAAAGCTCTACGAACTTATTTCGGAATCCTTCGCGAAGTTCGACGAAATCTCTCTCAGAGAGGGGAACGACCTCCTGTTCATCGAACCGAACGCCTTCGGGAGGCACAACCCATACGTCAAAATCCCGCTCGATCTGCCGTTCTTAGCTCTCAGAAAGGAGGACTGAATCTTGGATTGGAGAGAGTTCGAGATGGAAGTCCGGCGGATCTGCGAGGAACACGACTTCGACGTCAGCTTTCACTACGTGTTTAGAGACGGCGACGGAAGGGCTGAGATAGACGTAGTGGCTGAGAGGTTTGATTTGATCCTCTGCATCGACGCCAAGAAGTACGGAGAAAAACGCTACAGGACTTCACAGCTGAGGAGGGAAGCGGAGAAGCACGTCGAGAGGTGCAGGAGATTCGAGAGGTTGGTGGGCAGGAAGTGTGTCCCGGTGATAGTTTCCTTCATAGACGACAACGTCTACAGCCACGCGGGCTGCCTTATCGTTCCCTTCCACGCGTTCAACGAGTTCCTGGCTAACATCCACCATTACCTCGCTGTTCTGGGGTACCTGTGAGCTTTTCGACCATCCTCGCGAAGCTCAGGATCGTGTTCTCCTCGAAGTAGTTTCCTATTATCTGCATTCCAACCGGTAAGCCCTTGGCGAAGCCTATCGGCATGCTCATAGCTGGCAGACCGGCGAGGTTTGCCGGAACCGTATTGACGTCGGCGAGATACATCGTCAGCGGGTCGGTCAGCTCGCCTATCTTGAACGGCAGAGAGGGCATCGTGGGAGATATCAGCACGTCGAACTTCTCGAAAGCCCTCCTGAAGTCGTTTATTACGAGCGTCCTCACGCGGAGGGCTTTGAGGTAATATTTTCCGTAGTACCCAGCCGAGAGTGCGTAGCTGCCGAGCATTATCCTTCGCTTGACTTCCTCGCCGAACCCCTCAGCTCTAACCCTCGCGAAGAATCTTCTCCAGGAGTCGAGCTTCGGCAGCGTGTAGCCGTAGCGGATACCGTCGTACCTCGCGAGGTTCGAAGAAGCCTCACCCATCGCTATTATGTAGTAGGCTGCGAGCGCGTACCTGAGCGAAGGCATGCTCACCTCCTCGACGTCGAAGTGCTTCCTAAGCTCCTCGACTTTCTGCGAGAATACGTCCGTAACTTCATCGTTGCCACCCATCTCCCTTACCAATCCAACCCTGAACCTCTTCTCAAATGGCTGGTACCTGAACTCCCTGCCAGCGTTCGTCGAGTCCCTCTGATCTTTTCCCGCTATCACTTCCAGTAGAGTGGCTAAATCGTCGATACTGCTAGCCATCGGACCTATCTGCTCCAGAGAATTGGCGTACGGGATGAGACCGTAACGCGAAACGAGTCCGTAAGTAGGCTTCAGTCCGTATATTCCGCAGAAACTCGCCGGGCACCTTATGCTCCCACCGGTGTCGCTCCCGAGCGACAGCACAGCTTCGCCGGCGGCAACGGCTGCTGCGCTCCCACCGCTGCTACCGCCGGCGACCCTTTCGAGGTCGTAGGGGTTCCTGACGACTCCGTAGTAGGAAGTCTCTGTAGTCGTCCCCATCGCGAACTCGTCCATGTTCGTCTTTCCGATTATTATCGCCCCCTCCGCCTTCAGCCTCTCGACAACGTGGGCGTCGAAAACGGGGACGTAGTTCGACAGCATTTTAGATGCACACGTCGTGCGGATGCCCCTCGTCGATATGTTGTCCTTAACAGCCACCGGAACGCCAGCTAATTTCCCGTGGAGCTTCCCCCTGTCGAACTCCTCTGCTTTTTTAAGCGCTTCATCGCTGCAAACAGTTATGTAAGCGTTCAGCTTGCTCTTCTCTATCTTTTCGAGCATCTCGGCTACGCTGTCGTAGCAGCCCTCCTCCTCAACCTTCCTCCTCCACTCGCTGAGCCTCATTCCACGACCCTCGGTCCTCTGAAGTAGCCGTCCTCGGTGTGCTGCGAATTGGCAAGTGTCTCCTCCTGCGACAGACAGCTGCCGGGCACGTCGTCTCTGAAGACGTTGCTCAACGCGACGACCTGAAAAGTTGGCTCAACATCTTCGCTAACCTCGTCGAGTATGCTGAAGTATTCAAGAATCTTCTCGAACTCCTTCTGAAACTTCTTAGCCTCCTCCTCGCTTATTTCGATCTTCGCGAGCTCGGCGACGTGATAAACGTCCTCCAAGCTGACCATGTCTTTCGCTTCGCGGCGGAGATAAAATCATTTTCTCTTGAAGAAGAAGTTCCACACTTTGTCGCCGACGTGGTGAACGTTTTTTACAGCTTTCCCCCTTCCCTCCATCTCCTCCGCGCTGCACAGCGCGACGCCGACAGCTATCGGGCTACTTTTTCCCTTGACGGTTACGAAGACGAAGTCTCCCTCCCTCACTCTCTCGTCGACGTAAACTATCCCGGGTTTCATGACGTCCGCGCCGTTCATTATGAACTTCATCGCGCCCTCATCGACCCGGACCTCGTACTTCGTAGGCTTCAGCTTTATAGCCCCGTAAACGCTCACGTAGTGCCTGCCCTCGTACTCCATCAGGAGCGGTTCGCGGTTGACGAGTACGATGTTGAACCTGTCGAACTCGACGACATCCATTTCTCCCTCTACGCTCACGCCGGCGTTCTTGTAAACTTCTTCCGCCACCCTCCTTGCCTCCTTCTTGCGAAGTCTACGCATTCTCATAGATTCTCCACCGCAAGTTAAGCGTCACAATACTTATAAATTACCACATGCACACTATAATCATGGTGTTCAACAAGTTGAAGTCCGAAGCCGAGATAGCACTGAGACACCTCGAAGTTCTGAAAGCCGTTCTGGAGAAGCAGCCAATAGGAATTTTCAAACTGTCGGACCTCCTGAAGCTTCCGAAGCACCGGGTGAGGTACTCACTCCGAGTACTCGAACAGTCCGGCATAATAGTCCCGACGCAGTATGGAGCGATGGTGAAGGACGAGGGCTACGACAGGATCGAGGAGCTGAAGAAGGAGATCGAGGAGATAAAACAGTTAATTTCTAAAATAGAGGAGGTACTCAAGCAGCTCTGATGCTGGAAGTCATCGCCAAAATCGTCTGGCTCCTGCTTCCCGCCTACACACCAAACAACTTCGCCGTTTTGCTCGGCGGAGGCAGACCGATAGACCTCGGCAGGAACTTCATCGACGGAAAGCGCATACTCGGAGACGGAAAGACGTTCAGGGGCTTTTTTGGAGGAGTAGCTGGAGGTATCTTCGTTGCGAACGTTCAGTACGGTATCGAGAAGCTCACAGGCGTGGAGATCTACAGCTCTCTTTCCTATTCCGAATTCTTCGTCCTCACGTTTCTGCTAACCCTCGGCGCCATGCTCGGCGACTCTGTGGGGAGCTTTTTAAAGCGGAGGTTCGGCTACGAAAGGGGAGAACCGTTTCCGGTCGTGGATCAGCTGACGTTCCTGCTGATCTCCCTCGCCATTGCTAGCACGAGCGACGCTTTCTGGAAGCTCTTCGACACAACTACTGTTCTGCTCGCAATCGTAATAACTCCTCCGCTGCACGTCTTTGTGAACTTTCTCGCCTACATGCTCAAACTGAAGGAGGTGCCCTGGTGAGCCTCGCGGAGAAGCTCGTAGCGGTAGGTGCGCTGAAGTTTGGGGACTTCATCCTTTCATCTGGAAAGAGGAGTGACGTATACGTGGACATCAAGCTGGCATCGACCTATCCGGAAATCCTCGAAGAGATCGCAGACGCGATGGCTGAAAAGCTCAAGAGCGTTGAGTTCGACAGAATAGCCTGCGTCGAGCTTGGAGGTGTGCCCATAGCTGTTGCCGTCTCGCTGAAAACCAAGAAGCCTTTCGTGATCTTCAGAAAGGAGAAAAAGGGCTATGGTCTCGGTGACGATGCCGTTGGAGAAGTCAGAGAGGGGGAGAGGGTTGTGGTGATAGAAGACGTCGTCACGACCGGCAGATCGGCTATGTCTGCCGTTAGGAAAGTTGAGGAGAGAGGTGGCAGGGTTGTGAAGGTGCTAGCTGTCGTCGACAGGGAGGAGAGCCAGCTTGAGGTCGACAGCCTGCTCAAGCTCAGCGAGCTGCTAAAACTCAAAGATCTCGTCGATACTTCCCAAAATTAGTTTTTCCAGCGCCTTAGGTCTCTCCTGCTCGACTTCAAACTCGTAGCTCGAAAAGGACCTGTAAACGACGTCGACGTCGAAACCGATAAGCGCTGCGAGCTCTTCTGCACTGCTCCTCGAAACCCTTGCGGAGTCGAACTTCGAAAGGAAATCGTCGAAGAGTTCGCCGTTCACTTCGAGGAACCCCGTATTGGCTGCGAGACTGCAGCAGACGAAGTCTCCTAAGACTTCTCGGAACTCCTCTTTCTCTCCCTCGACCGCCGAGAAGTAGGGTTCCCAGATGGCGATGCCGCGCAGCTCGGAGAGCGATTTGAGCATCTCTTCCGGCGACGCGAAGTAGCGGATCTTAAGCTTCTCACCCTTCGCAGCCAAGAACTTTCGAAGGTTCAGCTCCATCGTTGAAAATTCGGAGCAACCGAACCAGTCCTTTCCTCCGCCGTATACGACCCCGCTACCGTTCATCGCGACTATTCTGAATATCTTGATGTTCTTCATCAGGACTCCGAAGAAGAGCTGCGTAACCATCGGGCTCGCAGCCACGTCGACCTTTCCAGAAACTAAGGACTTCGTGAGCTCAAGAGCGCTGTCGTAGACCTTCACGATCCCGCCTACTTTTCTTGCAGCCGTTACGACCTTTGGATACTCACTCGCCCTGAGTATTCCTACCCTCACGACGCCTTCGATGGCAAACGGGGCGTGTTTCACAAGCCAGACTCTGTAGGACTTTCCGGAGACGAGCCTTTTGGTGATCTTTCCCTCCTCTTCGAGCTTGGAAAGAACCTCAGAGACTGTTGATTTGGAGAGGTTCAGAATTTCTCCTATCTCACTCTGCAGAGCTCCATCGCTTCCGCGATCGTCGAGGAGTTTCAGAATCCTTTGCTCCGCGTCCACAGTAGAAATCGACGTCCTACTTGAAAATCTTACCCAGCAGCGGGGCAGCGATTGCTGTTATCAGAACGACGAAGGCGACTTGTGAAGCGTACTCGGGAGCGAAGAGGGCTGGGAGCGCAACCGAAAGCTCTCCTCTGGCGAGCGTGAAGCGGAACAAGTCTTTCGCCCTTACTCCGTGCACGTAAGCCGACACGAGGGCTGAAGACGCTTTGCCGAGCACGGCGAGAACGATTAGGAGCAGAACTTCGTAACTCAAACGGAACTCTATCAGCGTTCCGAAGGCTACGAAGAAGATCGCGAGAAAGACGTCTCTGAAGGGTGCGAGCTCTTTTTCGAGTTTCTGCCCACTCATGGCTATTCCGAAGGCTACAGCTGCGAGGGCTTCCGAAACCTTCAGCTCAGCCAACAGCAGTGCGGAAGCCGGTATGGCGAATACGACAAGATACGATACCTCGTCACCTTTAGAAATCCAATCGCCGATACGTCTGGAGAATCTGTAAAGCAGCAGGGTTACGATCGCTACAGCTGCGATTCCGAAGATGAAATCGACTGAGAAAGAGAGCAGAGATAGTATTACGACTATCACGAGATCTTCGAACAGCATGAGCAGAATGACGAGCTCGGCGAATGCGAACACGATCATTCTCTCATCGATCAGCATCTTGAGGTTTATAGCCGAGCTGCTCACGTAAACGGCGGAAGCCAGGACAAGACTCTCGACCGGGTCGAACCCGAGAAGGAGTAGAAGTATTAGCGGCGGTAGGAGGTTGAATGCGACGTCTGCAATACCCACGGAGAACATCTTGGCAGCCGAGCTTTTCAGGGTTTGAGGTCTGAGGTGTGTTCCTATGTAGAAGAGCAGAAAAACGACGCCGAGCTTTGCGAGATGTTCGAGCTCTTCGTACTGCAGCCCGAGCTGCTTAGCTGCGAGACCGAGGAGTATGTAAATTGGTATCGGTGTTATTCCCAACCTCCTTCCGAGTAAGGCGGCGAAAGATGCGAATATCGTAGCTACAGCTAGCTCCATTCTACTCTCTAATCATCTCCTCGAATTTCTCGAGCTGGTGTTTTTCTCCTATCACCAGAATCACGTCGTCCTCTTCGAGCACGGTGTCGGGTGAGGGGTTCACGATCGTCTTACCCTTCTTCGATATTCCTATAATTGTTACGCCCGTCTTGCTTCTTATTTCGAGCTCCCTTATACTCTTCCCGGAGATCTTCCTGGGCACCCGGTAGGTGTGAACGACTATCCTCACCTCGGCGAGCGATGAGAGTGCTACCTCTATCGACTCCTCGAACTTCTCGAAGACGGCTCCAGTGAGTATCATTCCAAGCCTTCTAGCCTCCTCCGGGCTCAGATTTACTGCGCAGGGTCTCTCGCAACCTTTCTCGACGACGTAAAGCTGGATACCCCCGGTTTCGAGGAATACGACCGCTATCTTACCTTCCGACGTTTCGATCTCGTACTTCGTTCCGACTCCGGGAAGATCGATCATCTGGCGGCGTAGGAAAGCACATATTTTAATGTTGCTCCAAAGCGGGTTTCATGCACATAAAGGAGTTCCAGCGAATGATCGACGAGATATACAGGCGGCGAGACGAGGAGAGGGGGATAGAGAGGACGATGCTGTGGGTCGTCGAGGAAGTTGGTGAGCTCGCCGAGGCTGTGAGAAAGGGCGGTAACGTCGGCGAGGAGATAGCCGACGTCATCGCCTGGCTCGTGAGTCTGGCTAACCTCTACGGAATCGACGTGGAAGAAGAAGTTTTAAAAAAGTACCCGGGATACTGCATCCGCTGCGGAAAGAAGCCGTGCGAGTGTGATAGTCCATGAGGTTTACGATCGTTAGCGACGAAGATATCAAAGCCGGTGTAACGACGGATCGCTACTTCATCTGGACGGAGAAGGTTCTGAAAGCGAAGGGTATTAACCCGAAGGTCGTTGCGGAGGTTACGACGAGCGACTGGGGAATACTTGCCGGGTTGAACGACGCACTGTCACTCCTCGAAGGTCTGCCGATCGACGTCTACGCGATGCCGGAGGGAGCACTCTTTTTCCCCCACGAACCGGTGCTGACGATAGTCGGAAATTACCTCGACTTCGCGCGCTACGAAACAGCTCTGCTGGGATTTCTCTGCCACGCGAGCGCCGTTGCGACCGAGACCTTCAAGTTCAAACTCGCAGCAGGAGACAGGAGGATATACTCCTTTGGAACCCGCCGCGTAAATCCGGCTCTGGCTGCGATGATAGAGAGGTCCGCATACATAGGCGGAGCCGACGGCGTCAGCAACTATGCAGCCGAGAAGTACCTCGGGCTGAAGAGCATGGGAACTATGCCGCACGCGCTCATCATCTGCTTCGGCGATCAGGTTACCGCCTGGAGAAGCTTCGACGAGGTCGTCGACAGAGACGTTCCCCGAACTATGCTCATCGACACGTACTTCGACGAGAAGACAGAGGCTATTCTGGCTGTCGAGAACGTAGATCGCGTCGACGCCGTCCGTCTCGACACACCGTCTTCGAGGAGGGGAAACCTCAGGAAGATAATCGAGGAGATCCGCTGGGAACTGAGGATAAGGGGAAAGGGTGACGTGAGAATTTTCCTCAGCGGCGGCGTTAAGCTTAAGGACGTCATGGAGCTCCGCGATATCGTCGACGCTTTCGGAGTGGGGACGTCGATAAGCGGAGCCAGACCGATCGACTTTGCCCTCGACATCGTGGAGAGGGAGGGCAAGTTCGTCGCGAAGAGGGGGAAGAGGGGCGGAATGAAGCAGGTTTACAGAGACTGGGAGGTGCTGCGGGACGAGGTCAGACTTTTCAACGAACCCCCGCCGGAGGGTAAGGAACCACTGCTCCAGAAGGTGATAGACGGAGGAAAGCTCGTTTACGAGCCGAGCATGGAGGAAGCGAGGAAGCTGGCGCTGAAGCAGATGGAAATAATAAGGAAGCTGGGGAGGGAGGAGGAATTTCTGAGCTGAGGAGCAGGTTTACGAAGGGGTTGAACGAGGAGGCGCTGGAGTTTTCGTCCTCGCTAGCCCACGACGTTGCTATATTCGAGTACGACGTACTCGTCAACGCAGCCCACACGCTCGCACTTTTAAAGGCTGGAATACTGAGCAGCGAGGAAGCTGGAGAGATACTCGCAGCGTTGGCGGAGGTTAGGAGGAGAGGTATAGCCAACGGCTACGAGGACCTGGAGGAAGCGATCGAGAGCGAGGTTACGAAGATAACCACCGCCGGCAGGAAGATGCACACAGGAAAATCGAGGAACGACGAGGTGGCGACCTGTCTAAGGATGTTCGCCAGAGATCGACTGCTGGAAATTGCTGAGAGCATTTGTAAGCTTAGGAGGGCAATTCTGAGTGTTGAAGTCGACGCGATCATGCCGGGTTTCACGCACATGCAGCCCGCGCAGCCGACGAGGCTACAGCACCACCTTCTGACCTACGAGAGGATGCTTTCGAGGGACTTCGACAGGGCGATCGAAGCCTTCCGCCGCGTGAACCTCTGCCCCCTCGGCTCCGCAGCTTTTGCCTCCACGCCCTACAATATAGACAGGCACTACGTTGCCGAGCTCCTCGGCTTCGACGGCGTTGCGGAGCACAGCGAGGACGCGGTGGCTTCCAGGGACTTTCTGATCGAGAGCATATACGTAGCCTCGCAAACTCTCCTCGACCTGAGCAGGGTGGCGGAGGAGATAGTGGTGTTCTCGAACCCGAACTTCGGCTACGTGGAGCTTCCCGAGGAGTTCGCGTCGACCTCATCGATAATGCCCCAGAAGAAGAACCCCGACATCGCAGAACTCGTGAGGGCTAACGCCGCAAAGCTTGCCGGCAACCTCGCGGCTGCGATGGGAATTTACAAAGCTCTGCCGTTCAGCTACAACCGGGACTTTCAGGAGATGAACCCCCTCCTCTACGACTCCCTCGAGAGGGCGAGGAAGGCTATCGAAGTCATGGCGAAAATGTTTTCGAAGCTAAGCTTTAACGTCGAAAAGCTCGAAGAAGATGCATCCAAAGGCTTCACGGTCGCCACACACCTAGCGGACTGGCTCGTGATCAAGCACGGAATACCTTTCAGAGACGCGCACAGGATAGTCGGAAAGCTGGCAGCAAGCGAAGTCAGCGCTTCCAAACTTTCCGAAGTAGCCTCACAGCTCGGATACAGCGTGGAAGTAAATGAGGAAGAGCTCGCGAAGATCCTGAACCCGAGGGAAGTGGTTGAGGCGAGAAAAAACGTCGGAGGGACGGCTGAGGAGGAAGTGCAGAGGATGAAGATTTCGGCTCTTCAAAAGCTCGAAAAGGATTCGAGACTCGTCAAAATATTGAAAGAGAGAATATCGACGAGGCTGAGCAGGTTGAGAAGGCTCGCAGCATCGCTGGGTGTGGAGTTATGATCGGGAAGAGGGTGAGGGTAAGGGCGAAGGGGAGGATATTCGAAGGCATCGTCATGCCCTCCTTCACCGGCAACCTCGTACTCAAGCTCGACAACGGTTACAACGTCGGTTTCAAGGAATACGAGCTACTCGAAGTTCTCGAAGATGTTCCGATGAGGTGGGAGGAGAGGAAACTCGTAAAGCGCGAAAACCTACCGGACGTGAAGATAATATCGACCGGCGGCACGATAGCGAGCAGGGTCGATTACAGAACCGGAGCGGTCACGAGCCAGTTCACAGCTGAGGAAATAGTAGCCGACGTTCCGGAGATCGCAGAGGTCTGCAACGTCGAAGCTGAGCTGCTCTACAACATACTCAGCGAAAACATGAAGCCCAGGAACTGGATAGAGCTTGCGGAGAGGGTTTACGAGGCGCTGAAGAGGTACGAAGGAGTAATAGTCACGCACGGAACGGACACGATGCACTACAGCGCCGCTGCTCTGGCTTTCATGCTGTCCACACCAAAGCCGGTGGTCTTCGTCGGGGCGCAGCGGAGCAGCGACAGACCTAGCAGCGACGCTGCGATGAACCTCGTCTGCGCAGCCAAAGCTGCTACGTCAGACATCGGCGAGGTCGTCGTCTGCATGCATGCGACGACGAGCGACGATTACTGCTACGTTCACAGGGGTGTAAAGGTCAGAAAGAACCATACCTCCAGGCGGGACGCGTTTCAGAGTGTAAACGCGAGACCGATAGCGAAAATCCACTACCCCTCTCTCGAAGTTGAGTGGCTCTTCTGGCGCTTCAGGAGGGGCGAGAGGGAGCTGAAGCTGAACGCAAAACTCTTCGAAAAGGTCGCCCTTATAAAGTTCTACCCCGGACTTAGCAGCGAGATACTCGAATTCTTCCACTCCAAGGGCTACAGAGGATTCGTGATCGAGGGGACGGGCTTGGGACACGTATCCACGGACTGGATAGACACGATAAGGCGGATAGCCGAAGACAGCGTGGTCGTCATGACCTCCCAGTGTCTGTGGGGCAGGGTATGCGACCGCGTTTACGACACGGGTCGCTACTTGCTTAAGGCTGGCGTCGTGGAGGGAGAAGACATGCTGCCGGAAGTAGCGCTCGTGAAACTCATGTGGCTCCTCGGAAACTACGATGTCGAAGAGGCGAGAAAACTCGTCAAGGTAAACCTCGTCGGAGAGATAGAGGCGAGGACGGACTACTGGTAGTATGGAGGCGCGCATAGAAATCGAGAAGCCGGAGCTGCTCGAAGTTCTGAAGCCTGAAGCGCTGACGTCGGTGAGTCATGCAAAGGTTTATTTATCAGAAAACAGGCTGGTCATAGAAGTCAAAACGGACTCGATATCCGATCTTAGAGCCGCTGTGAACTCGTGGTTGAGGCTGGTAAAGATGTGCATCGAGATCGAAGAGGTGTTGAGAAATGGGTGAACTGCCTCCCGCCGTTCAAAATCTTGTCGCCCAGCTTCAGCAGCTCCAGCAGCAGTTGCAGGCTGTGGTGACGCAGAGGGTAAACGTGGAGAGTATGCTCAGGGAAACGGAGCAAGCTATAGAGGAGCTGGAGAAGAGCGACGCAGAATACGTTTACAAAGCTGTGGGCAGCGTACTCGTGAAGGCGAGCAAGGAGGAGGTTCTGAAGGAGCTTAAGGAGAAGAAGGAGACCTACGAGATAAGAATTAAGACGCTGCAGAGGCAGGAGGAAAAGCTCAGGGAGCGTTTCGCGGAGACTCAGAAGAAGCTTCAGAGTCACCTCAGCCCGCAGGCAGGGTGAACTCGACGATTTCGAAACTCAGACCCTCGTCGATCAGCGTCCGCAGCAGGTCTTCGAGCAGAGTTTCGGTGCAAACGATGATGACTCCGCTTCCGTGATGCGCCGCCTCGACTGCGACCTCCTTCGCACCGAAGAATATCGGTTCGACCCTTATTTTTCTGCAGGTCACGAGCGATTCTACGCCTATCGCGACCACTATGCTCCTACTCCTGCTCCTTACGAGTTCCGAGAGTTTTGAAATGTCGACCCTCCTGCTCCCACCTTCAGCGACGCTCGGAACCTTTACGACAATTATTTCCCCCTTCGACGGTGGCGTTAGACCACCCGTCGGTTTTATCAGCACGTCCTCGCCGTCTTTAGCCGACGTTAACGCGACACCGTTGGCTTCGCCGCTCTCCTCGGCGAATATGAAGCCGTCCTCGAACCAGTACCTAACTCCGCTCCCCTCCTTCACGTCGCCCCTCGCTATGGCGACGACAGTCTTGGAGTATACTTTCTTCAGCAGCTCCTCGCTGAAAAGGTGTATTTCGAGCAGGGCTTTGTTCATCCACTCCTCGCCCTTCTTCGTTACCTCGTAGTAGCCCTTGTGAACAACTCTGACGAATCCGTCCGCGACGAGCTCCTTGAAGTACTCCGATATAGCCTGAGGTGTTAGCTTGAGCTTCCTCGCTATGTCCTTTTGGTTGCACTCCGGGTTTTTTACGAGTTCGGAAAGGATGAGGAGTCTTATCGTATCTCTCCTGCTCAGCAGGACATTCATCGGAGCAGCTCTTTTATCTTCTTCATTAACTTTTCTGCCACGACTTTGCCGTCCACTTTTCCGCGGAGCTCCTTCATAACCAGCCCCATCAGTGGCTTGAAAGCGCTCTCGCCCCTCTTTTCTATTAGCTCCCTCTTCTCCTCGACTATCCTCTCCACGACAGCATCCACGTCTATCTCCTCGCTGACTATCTCTGCCTCCGGATTCTCCGCTAGCGTCCGGAGAGCATCTTCCGCTCCCTCTTTAGCGAGCTTGCCGTCCGCTATCATCTGCAAGACTTTTCTGAATTGCTTTTCGCTGAGCTTCGAAGTGTCAACGCCCTCTCTGCGGAGCTGTGCGGGAATTACGTGCAGAACTTTCGCAACGATCGTTGCCGGAATCTTTTCGCAGAACTCCTCGAAGAGCTTCCAGTAAGGCGAGTCTGCGATCTCCCACGCAAGATCCTTCGGCAGCAGTTTCTCGTACCTTCTCGCCCTATCTTCTATCAGCTCCGGAATTTCGACGTCAAGCAGCTCACCTTCGAGCACAACTGGCGGAACGTCGGTTTCCGGATACATCCTCGCCGCTCCGGGGAGCGGGCGGAGGTAGGAAGTGGTCCCGTCTTCGTTGGCTTTTCTGGTTTCCTCCGGGACGCCTATCAGGCAGTATTCAGCCCTCTCTATTATGCGGCGAAGAGCCCTCTCAACTCTCTCGGCATCGCCGGCTGCTATGATCACAGCATCGCCCTCAGTTGCGCCCACTTTTCTGCGGAGCTCGGCAACTTCCTCCTCGCTTATCCCGTAGCCCGGAAGTTCGTCGGTGTGGATGATCCCCCTGAGCCCGAATGTCTTGGCTATGTCCGCAAATTCCGTTCCCAGCCTCCTTCCCGGCTGGATTTCGGTTCCGACGATTCCGGCGAAACCCTTCAGAACTGCAGCTTTTACGGTCTTTCCTCTCACGATCTTCGACTTCGAGTTTCTGAAGACCTCGCTGACGTCGAAGACCTCAGGCACGACGCTCGCCCCTCTTTTCTTCAACTCTTCGCGAATCTTTAGAAGGTTCAGCTGCCTTAGGACTTCAAACTCCACGATCTTGTCGAGTATTTCCAGCTCCTGAACTCCCTTTATCTCCACCCTCGCACCCTCGGCGATGCTTATGTTCACGTCCTGTCTTATCGTTCCGAGCCCCCTCTTCACCTTCCCCGTCGAACGAAGTATCATGCCCAGTTTTGCAGCAACCTTTTTTGCGAGCTCCGGAGAGTCGATTTCCGGCTTTGTTCCTATCTCGACGAGCGGAATGCCGAGCCTGTCGAGGGAGTAGACGACGTAGTTCTCTCCCTCCTCTACCTTCCTGCACGCTTCCTCTTCGAGGCAGAGCGTGGCTATTCCTATCCTCCTTCCCTCCACCTCGACGTAGCCGTCGAACGCCACTAGAGCTGTCCTCTGGAAGCCGGTAGTGTTGCTCCCGTCTATGACGATCTTCCGCATCACGTGCACCTCATCTACGAGCTCCATGTTGAGGATCTTCGCTATCTGAACCGCTATCTTCAACGCCTCCCTGTTTATCTCCGTCGGAGGCTCCTCGTCAGCTTCCACGAGGCATGCTGTGTCGCAGTAGCGGTAGATGAACTTTCTGCTCCTCGCGACCTCCTCTCTGGCTGCCCTGTCTTCTTCGCCCATCTCGCTCCTCTTCAGCCTGAGGTAGCGGAAGAACTCCATGCGGTGCTCGTTGCTGAGCTTCGTCGGACAGCGGCAGAACAGTTTGTGCTCGGTGTCGAGCTGCTGGTGTATCTCTATCCCCACCTTAAGTCCGAGCTTCCCGTAGTCCATCCTTCCTCACCAGCTCGATCTTTCTAAGGTAACCTTCCGCCCTCAAGTCGACGAGTATCGCTTCCGGTGCTATCACTGGCAGATCGTAGCCGGTTAATATCTTCAGAATTTCGGCAGCCTGAACGCTGCACGTTATCGCGTAGCTTATCGGATCGTACTCGACGCTCGGCAGCGTAACTTCTGAAAACTGCACGCCGTCGGGCAGGAAGGTCGTGACGATGTTCGGAATGAAGGGGGCACCTATCTTTTCCGCAACCTCCGCAACCTCCTCGATGTGCCTGTGCGCGACGACGACGTCTATTCCTCTCAGAAGTTTTCTGAGCTCGGAAACATCTTCGGGATAAAAGTAGGAAATTATGCACGACTCCTCGCTGTAGGGGTGAACGATGTCGTAGCAGCTCGCTTCGAGCGGGTGGAGGGTCGCATCTATTAGAACGTCGTTGGGCGTTACGAAGTCCGAGATGTAGCGTATGCAACCGATGCCCATCCGCCAGAGGAGGTTCAGGAGCATCCTGCTGCCGACTACGGCGACGCTGAACTTCGAAAGGTAATCGACCTTCTCGCCCTCTATCCACTTCCAGTAGTAGCGCCTCATCAGACCTCTTCGAAGCGATCCTTGAGTTTTTCGAGAACTTTCGGTAGCGTCGTGTACTCCATTTCCTCGTGCGGCAGTCTGTGTGGCTCGAAAGGACCGTGGCGACGCATGTAGTCGCAGATCTCCATGGCTTTCATCCTCGTGTAGTCGAACGCCGGATCGTCGAATAAGTCGACAGGTCCGACGAGCTTACCGTCGTTCAGCTGGAAACCGGCAGCTATGCAGCGAGGCGGTCCGTCGAAGCGTGTGCACTTAGCGTACCGGAACGGAACCGGCATTATCGGACCGTTGTGGCTGCCCCTCATCCAGCCGCTGACGAGGTGCGGGAACGCAAAGGCTTCCAGAACCTCTCCAACTGCCGGCAATCCGCTCTGAGCTCTGACGAGCGCGACCGGATCATCTTTTCCTACGTACTCGCCCGCGACCTCGTAGAGTTTCTCTGTGCTGACAACAGCTACTGGCTCGTCCGCGGGGAGCTTTCCGCCCTCCTTCGGGAAGACCCTCTTTATCACGAAGCGACCCTTGCTACCTATCAGCGCCAGTATGTCGTACATTTCCTCCGGAGCTCTCATGAAAACGCGCTTGTGCTCCTTTATGTCCCAGATCTCGAAGACGAAGCCCGCGTGCATCGAGGGATCGATTACCAGTCCTGCAGTGTTGAAGGGGTCGGCGAACATCCTGAAGATCGGCAGGTTGAAGGCTCCGGGCTCCGTCTTGTCCATCATGAACGCTATAAGCGGCTCGGCTCTCCTTTCGGTGAACTCCATCTCCGCAACCCCCGGTCCAAGTCCGCGGACGTTTCCCGAGAAGGCATCCTTCAGCAGGTCCTGACCAGCCCCGTAGAGCTTCATGAGCTTCGCTTTCTCTGCAGCCGCCACGAACGTATCCCAGGCGAGTCTGTGTATCTCCTCGTTGTCCACACCCTTCCTGTGCGTCATCATGAGTTCGAGGTCGTCGCCGGCGTTGAAGACTCTGAAGTCTATTATCAGTCCGCTCTCGACCGCCTCCCTCAGCTTAGCCTCCGCAACCTCGATCAGTTCTGGAGGAACAACTGCGTGTCCAGCAACGCTGCCAACATCGGCTTTTATCAAAGAAACCGTCACCTTCATGTGCCCTCGTCTGCGTAAACCATTTAAACTTTAAGGTTTAAAGCCGATGGACGTGGTAGTATGCTGGAGCGTGTGCCCACGGGTATTCCGGGTTTCGATGAGCTCTGCGGTGGGGGTCTGCTGAGGGATCGGAGCTACCTCGTTTCCGGTCCCTCTGGTTCTGGGAAAACCATATTCGCGATGCAGTTCATCGTGAATGGAATAGAGAAGTTCAACGAGCCCGGAATATTCATAGCGACCGAGGAGAGACCGCAGCACCTGAGGGAACACTTCTCGGTCTTCGGCTGGGAGCTGGAAAGGTACGAGGACGAGAACATGCTGGCAATAGTGGATGCGACATCGACCAAGATAGGGATACCCTCGGACGAGAGGTACATCGACGTCCGTCCGTTCGACGTCAGAAGCCTCCTCGACCAGATAATCACGATTCAGGACGAGCTCGGAGCTCGCAGAGCGGTACTGGATTCCACGACCTCCATAGGGTTTACCATAGGCGATCCGGCAAAGTTCCGCGTGGAGCTGCTCAAGATATCGACCACGATGGAGATACTCGGTCTGACATCGATACTAACGTGTGAAGTCGTGGAGGGCGGAGGTGACACTATAAGTCGATTCGGGGTCGAAAACTTCGTCGTCGAGGGGACGATAGTTCTCTACTACCAGAGGATAGAGAACACGAGGATGCGAGCCCTCGAAATATTCAAGATGAGGGGGAGCAACCACAGCAAGAAGATACACCCGTTCGACATAACGGACAATGGGATAGTAGTTTACTCTAAGGAAGAGGTATTCTGAAGCCTGTCGAGCTCGTAGTGCGCGATAACTATGCACTGTTCAGCCATTAGCGACAGCGGGGAGACGCTAACGATCCCCCTCGCGTAGACCTCTATCAGTTTTTCGTGTTCCTCCCTAACGCCGAGGTGGTCTCCGAGGACGAAGAGGGGATTCCGCATCTTCGCTGCCGCGCTCCTTATGTCTTCGCCGTCCTCCCGCATGTAGTATATCTCGTAACTCTCCCGGAGCTCGGAAAGGAGGTCTTCGAGGCTCTTCCTGGCCACGTAGACCCCCGAGTGAACGGGTCGCCACTCCTTGCTCACAGGCTGCGAGAGGGCTTTTCTTAAATGCCCCGCAACGTTTCTTTCGTCCGGCGACATTCTCCTAACCTCTCCTCCCCGCACGAGAACGGCTTTCGGTGGGTCGGGAGCTCCGAGCAGCAGAAGGTAAACCTCCACGTCCTTCCTCACGCCGTGGGACACGAAAAGTGCCTGAGCCGTACAGCGGCAGAGGATATCTATCCTCCCGGCTCCAGTCAGGTCGCTCAGTTTGAAGGGTGCGGTGGTTGCTCTGTTGCCTATTACGAGGAACCCCCTCATAGGACGGAGTAGACGACGTAGAATATCACGAGCACGGCTGCGATTTTCTTGACACTCTCAAAGTTTCTCCTTATGAAGTTGCCGCCAAACCTCGCAACGACTGCGAGCGAAAGTGTCATTCCAGCTATGTAAGCAAAAGTTGACGGGTAACCTTCGAAAGCCGCGTGGGACGCTGCTATGGCTACGAAGGGCGCGTAGCACGGAAGCCAGACGAAAGCCAGCGAGAACCCGAGAACGAGCGGGGAAGCTCTCAGGACGTTCCTGGGGGTAAACCTTGAGACCCGCGCGGAGATGGCAGCTTCGAGTCTCTCCGAAAGTAGCACAAGGGCGAAGAAGACCATCACGGCGTAGGCTAAAAACCTGGAGACCGAGAGTATAGCAGACGATACGCTCAAAATTACGAAAACTCCGGTCGCCAAACCGAGCATCGTGAGTAGGGTTCCGTAGACACTACCCCTTGAACTCGCAAGCACAACCGGTATCAGCGGAAGCACGCAAGGTGAAAAAATCGATAACGCCCCCAAAAAGAAGGGGACGATCATCTCCGGTAGACTTCTCCTATGTCCAGCTCGATCTTCTCACTTATCAGGTCCATCAGCTCGCCTATAACGGCGAGTAACCTGTTGTAAGATTCGATGAACTTGACCACACTTTCCCTGGCGTTCAGTTTCGCCTGAATTTCTGTCAGCTCGTTCATCAAATTCTGATCGAACTCCCCCGACATCTGCTTAACGACAAACTCCTGCTGCTTCTTCTGGAAGTCGAGAAGCAGCTCCTGCGCGACGATGTCCTCTTTCAGCTCCCTCTCGCACTCAAGAAATTCCCTATACTCCGCCAAACTCTTTATCTCTTCAGCAAGCTCCAGCGCCTTTTCCCTAACAACGTCACTCAACATTTCGAACCACCTTCGATTTCTCCCCCTAAGGGCTGCGAATATATAACTCTTTTGGGAGTCGCAGTAGAAAGTTTTAAATCCAGTATTCTTATTGTGGGCACAGTGATCGTCCCGCCTCCTTCAAAAAAGACGGCTGTTGTGAGAACATGATGCTGGAGAAATTAGAGGAGAGGAAAGAGCAGTTAGAAAGGGAGTTGGAGGAATTCATAAAGAGGAGAGACGAACTCAACAGAGCTGCAAAGGAGTACGCAGCAAAGAGGGACGAGCTGAACGCTAAAGTAAAGGAGCTGCTCGCGAAGGCTAAGGAGCTGAAGGCGAAGAGGGATGAGATAAATGCCAAGGTCAGAGAGCTGAGAGCGAAGAGGAGGGAACTTTACAACGAGATAGACGAGCTGTACAGGGAAGTCGACAACCTCAGGCGGGAGGTGGACAAGGGCGGCAGACCCCTCGGTGAGATCGAGAGAGAGATTAGGAGGCTCGAATTCAAGCAGCAGACCAGCGTCCTTACGATTGAGAAGGAGAGAGCTCTCGTCGAAAGAATTGCGAGGCTGCGGAGAGAGCTTGAAGAGAGGAAGGCTCAGCTTGAGAAGCACGAGGAGTTCAGAAAGCTGATAGCGAAGATAAGGGAACTCAAGGAGCAGGTGAGGAACCTGACGGCGGAGCTGAAGCGGGCTATGGAGGAGGCGGACAGGTATCACGAAGAACTCGTGAAAGTCCTTTCGGAGGTTGACGAGACGAGGAAGTTAGCCGATGAAATGCACGAGAACTTCGTGAAGAGTATAAGAGAAGCCGACAGGTGCCACGAGGAGGCTGTGAAGAGGAGGAGGGACGTAAGGGATCTTGAGAAGGTGATAAAAGCCCTGAAGTCGAGGCAGCAGAAGAGCAAGGAAGAACTCGAAAGGGAGGAACTCCTGAGGAAGGCGAGAGAGATCTACGAGATGTTCAAGCGGGGAGAGAAGATAGAAACGGAAGATCTACTTATACTGCAGAAAGCAGGACTGATCTAGCCTCTTCGTACCCCATTTTTAGCGCTCTCAGGTTCACGTCAAGAAGTCTTCCGGACATTATTTCCTTCACAGCCCATTCTGCGTCGTCTATTCCGAACGGTAGCTTTGTCAGAGCTAAAGCTATGCCGATAATCGCGACGTTCGTGGCGAGCAGGTTTCCGGCTCTCTCAGCTATTTTCCAAGCTTCGACTGGGTAAACTTCGCACAGACTCCTCAGGTCGTCGATTATCTCTTCGAGGTCCGGATACTTAGCCTGACCGGTCGTTACACTCGGTGGCAGTATCTTGCGCGTGTTAAGGATAACTTTGCTCTTCTCGGAAACGTAGTGGACGTATCTTAGAGCTTCAACAGGTTCGAGGGCTAAGACTACGTCAGCGTCGCCCAGCGGTATCAGCGGTGAGAGAACATCGCCTATCCTCACGTGAACTTCGACGCTTCCACCTCTCTGCGCCATTCCGTGAGTTTCTGAAGCTACGACGTTGTGTCCCGACTTCATCGCAGCTCTGGCAATAACCGCTGCTGTCGTGAGAGCTCCCTGTCCGCCCACACCGACGATGAGGACGTTGAACTTCATAACTCCACCTCCATACCCATTGCCGACAGTATCCTCTTCTTTATAGCCTCCGTGACGAGTTTCGCGAGGGTCTCCTTGTCTTTCACTTCTCCAAACAGCCCGAGAGGTATCTGCGCCCCGGCTGCGTGCGCGTGACCTCCGGCACTTCCGACGTCGGAGAAAGCTCTCCTGAGGACTTCTCCGATGTTTACCCTCACGTCCTTGTTCCTCGCGGATATGTAGACGTGGTTCTTCATGATCCCGAAGACCACGACGGTCGATATCCCTTCGAGCTTCAGGAGGAAGTCCGCAGCCTGCGGAAGAGCGTCTCTGTCGTTGATGAACCCGGCGAAGCTTATGAGCAGACTCGAATGAATTTCCCTGTTCCTTATCGCCGTTCCGAGAACGTCAAGAGTTTCTGTGGACATGGCGGGACCCTCTATCTTCTCTATCATCTCATGATCGACGAACGGGTAGAGGAAAGCAGCAGCCTGAAAGTCCGAAGTTCTCGTGTTCTTCTTGAAGTCGTTCGTTTCGCTTTTAATCCCGTAGAACAGAGCTGTGGCGAGGGTCTTGCTCGGGACTATCCTGAGCTCCCTGAGGTATTCCGTCAATATCGTAGCGGTCGAACCGACGTCGCTTCTGAGATCGACGTATTCGGCTTCCACCTTCTCAGCGGGGTGGTGGTCGATTATTATGGATATCTTCAGGTCGGGAGGGATGGAGTTGTTGACGCCCGGTCCTGCCGAGTCTACGAGCGCAAACTTCGCGTAATCGGACAGATCAACTTCGGAGGCTTTAAGCATCGGGATCTCAAGCAGATTGACCATCGCTCGGTTCTTCTGATGCGTTATTTCTCCGTAGTAGAGTATGTCGGCATCGACGTCGAAGTTGTCAGCTATTTCCATCAGCGCGTAAGCCGAGGATATCGCGTCCGGATCGGGGTTGTCGTGTGTGAATATTCCGAGCTTCTTCCCCCTCAGCTCTTCGAGGATCTGTCTGAGCTTCTTCAGCTTCTGGAAAAGTTCGAGCTTCTTGATCTTTTCTAGCGTGTAGTACTTTACAGCGTCGGCAGTCAGGAAGATGAGGTCGGCAAGACCCTCGAACTCCTCCTTGGTCTTCTGAGAGGTTACTCTGACGATCGTGAACACCTTCGAGTTGGCTGACTTTACAGCTTTCAGGACGGCTAGGTTGAACTCTTCGTCGCCCGAAAGTATCAGGACGGCTGAAACTTTTTCGAGGTTTAAGTTCTTGTAAGTCTCCACGCTCGTCGGATCGGCTAATACGGCTTCGTAACCCTCATCTTCGAGAATTTCGACCCTCTCGGGTTGCTGGTCTATTACCAGAACTTTCTTACCGAGCTTTGTGAGCTCTCTGATCACGCCGATTGCCTGAGCATCGCAGCCCGCGACGACGTATTCGTAGACCTCGGAGTTTTCGGTCATCTCATTAAAGCCAACCGTCAACAATTTTAATCTTTCTGAGATTGGAGAATCTCGAATTCAATCTAGGCTATCGACGTGAACCCTCCAGAGTGAATTGACGAGCGTCGCCACTCTGGGGTTTCTGAACCTCCTGATGAGGGAGAGGTCTCTGGGATAGCCTATGAACGGATCGACGCACATATCTTCGACGTTTACGACCCAGACCTTGACTCCGCTTCTCTTGAAGTCCTCGGAGTGCCTCCTGAAGAAACGCAAGAATGGTGTAATCTCGTCTTCCGTCGGAACACACAGGACGTATTCACCCTCGAAGCTTCTGGCGATCCCCGCGTGAACGTCTGCATCCTCGTCAGCGTCGTCTATCGTCGTGAAGAATACGCCGTACCTCTTCCTCCCCTCGTAGACCCTGAAGAACTCTCCCGTTCCGGAGTATCCGTCGAAGAAATCGTCCATGACATCTCGCATAGCTTCGAGCGATTCGAGGAACTTCTTTGACCTCAAAAACTCTTCGTAAGCGGTCTCTATGTCCTTCGCGGTTGGATCTTCGGTATGCGGATGGTAGAACTTCACACCCCCGATCTCCAACTCCTCCGGGAAGTGCAAACTTTTAACGCTCAACGGCTCATCTAGAAGGCTGAGTGCTAGCTCCTCAATTTTTTCGTAGCTCAGGTTTTTCAGGTCTTCTCTCAGAACGTCGAGAGACGCTCTTATGATCCTTCTGATGAGCTCCTCCTTCGTGACGGCTTTCCTTCCCACCAGAGAGCGAGACACCATCTCAACTATCTCCGCCTCCACCTCTTGTGTTGCTGGCTGAAATACTTCAACGTTTCGGCGAAAGGGATTTATACCAGTTAAAAATCATTAACAATCTGATGTATCTGATGTATCGCTACCCCGTCGAGGTCATAGCCGACATGTACCTATCCCGCGTGGGCGGTTACAGCGGGGAGCTCGGCGAGAGGGAGATAGGGATAAACGCGAAAGCTCTGGAAGTCAACACGTCGATAATACCGAACGAAACGTACGCAACGCTGAGCTTCCCCGGCAGAAGAGCGAAGCCCTACTTCTTCAGGAAGAAGTACGTCATCGTAGGTGTGGAGGAGAACATGGAGTGCTTCGAGATGACGAGAAGCGGTGAGGTCGTGCTTCCGGAGAGCATGGAGGATAAGGTCGAAGTCGGCAGCGAAGTTCTGATAAACACCGTGGAGTTCTTCAGGATTGACGGAGACTACTCGAAAGTTTTTAGGGCAATGCTATGGCGTTTGATAAGCCTTCAGGGAGAAAACTGAAGGTGCTGCGATCGGCTTTCCGGTACTTTGCAACGAGGTTCGAACACGAGGTAGTTTTAAGGGGAAAAGAAGTTTACGGGGTATCTGCTGAGCTCCTCGAAATCCTTGAGAAGCTGAAGGTGGACTGCTACGCTGGCGTAAAGCTCGGAGAGGTCGGTAGAAGGCTCAGGCTAACGCTCGAAGGAACCTTTTGGCTTCTGGGGAACGACAGGAAGAAGGTGTGGGTGAACGAGAAGGGAGAAATGCTTTTTCTGTACGGGAGGGACATATTCACATCGTCCGTTGAGAGGTGCAGCGAATTCGGAGAAAACGAGGTTGTCTTCGTCTGCAACAGGTTCGGCGACGTCTTGGGGATCGGAAAGAGCAGATTTTCTTCCGAAAAGCTCGCGGAAGTCGATCCGGACAGGGTGTTCGTCGAGAACCTCGTTGATCGCGGAGCCTACATAAGGCACGAGAGGCTGTACAACGCTTATTAGTCAATCAGCTACTCGCAGCATGGAATTCGTCGAGAGGTACGACGGGAGCGGAATACTGATAAAGGTCCGTCGGAAGCTTGCGGACGTAGAGTCCATTCAGCACATAGAGGTGTACGAGACCGAGAGTTTCGGAAAGATGCTCGTAATAGACGGTAAGATTCAGCTTACCGAGTTCGACGAGGCTCTCTACCACGAGATGTTAGCCCACGTCCCCCTTATGCTCCACGAGAAGCCTAGGGACGTTCTGATCATCGGTGGAGGCGACGGTGGGACGCTGAGGGAAGTTCTCAAGCACGACGTCAGGAGGGTCACGCTCGTCGAAATAGACGTAGCAGTTTTAGAAGTCGCAAAAAAGTTTCTGGGCATAGATCGCGGCGCGTTCGAAGACGAGAGGGTGGAGATCGTGATAGAGGACGGAAAAACATTCGTTTCCAGTTGCGAACGCTACGATGTCATTATAGTGGACAGCACGGATCCCGTAGGGGTCAGCGATCCCCTCTTCGGCAGAGAGTTCTTCGAGCTTGCCAGAGAGAAGTGCGATGTCATCTGCGCTCAGGCTCAGTCTCCCCTGGTACAGCGGGACCTGTTCCTGAAGATATGGAACGCTGCATCGGTGTTTGGCAGGAGAGCCGTCTACCTCGCGACGGTTCCGACGTATCCCTTGGCTTACTGGGCTTTCGTCATCGCCGGCGACTTCGGAGAGCTCAGGGAGGAGAGGTTTGAAAGACTCCGGGGGAAAGTCAGGCACTACAACCCCGACGTTCACAGGGCGGCGTTCGCGCTTCCCGAGTGGCTCAGGGAGGTGCTGTGATGTACCTCACGAAGGAGGAGGAGAGGTTGCTCGAAAGTGAAAACGAAACGATAGCCACGGCTATGAAGCTACTCGTCACCGTGGGAAAGATGTTCGACGCCGAAAGACTTGTAAAAGTCAAATCAGCCCACGTGTCTGGAGTCAGTTACGACAACATAGGCGACGCAGGCTTGGAGTGGCTGGAATCCCTGAACGCAAAAGTTAGCGTTCCGACGACACTAAATCCGGCTGGTTTCGATGTCAAGCGCTGGAGGGAGATGGGCATTGGCGAGGAGTTTTACGAGAAGCAGATGAGGATAATCAAGGCTTTCGAGAGGCTCGGAGTGAAGATAACGCTGACCTGCACGCCTTATTACATCCACAAACCAGCTTTCGGAGACCACCTCGCCTGGGCTGAGAGCTCAGCCGTCGTTTACGCAAACTCTCTTATAGGGGCGAGGACGAACAGGGAGGCTGCGATAACGGCGTTGGCTGCAGCGATAGTAGGTAGAACGCCTTTTTTCGGTTTGCACGTCAAGGAGAACAGAGCTCCGACGGTAAGGCTAAAGGTCAGCGGTGATCTAGCTGCTGCTGGTTACGAGGCTGGCAAACTGATCGGCGGAGAGATACCCTACGTTATCTTCGACAGGAAGCCCTCGGAGTGGGAACTGAAGCTCTTCGGAGCAGCTTTAGCCGCTACGGGGAGCGTTCCAATGTTTCACTCTCCCGGCATAACGCCAGAAGCCGAAGAGTTCGAGGTGCCGAGCGAAAGTGTAGAAGTTGAGGGAAGAGGAGCTTTGGACTGCGATCCTGATTTGATAGCCGTCGGTTGCCCCCACGCGTCGGAGGAAGAGCTGAAGATGATCTACGAGCTTCTGAAAGGTGAAAAGGTGAAGAGGGAGTTCTGGGTCTTCACTTCGAGAAGCGTAGCATCCAAAGCTGCGCAAGTCGTTGAGAAACTTGAGAGCTTGGGCGTTAAGGTCTTCAGCGACACCTGTATGGTCGTTTCACCGGCTACGGACACTTTCGAATGCGTCGTCGTAAACTCCGGCAAAGCCCTGCACTACGTGCCGGAAAGGCGGAGGTGCGAGGTTGGCTTCGCGGATATATTTACGTGTGTCAAGCTCGCAAGAACTCCCTGACCCTCTCGGCGAGGTCTTCGAAGTCGCTCCCCCTTTTTACGAGGAAATACTCGCAGTGTCCCGCATGCTTTAGTGCAAGCTTCTTGTAGAACTCCGCGTACCTGACCTCGTCGAAGCCACTGTAGGAGATCACGAGGGCTAACCTCTCCACGCTTAAGCGGCGTATAAAGAAAGTAGCCGGGGGACAGTTTAGCGTCCACTTGGGAAAGCAGAAAACAACTTTTTCGCTCTCTACGGGTTTGAACTCAGCCGGAACTTCGAGAAGCGGGAAGAATGAAAGCACGAGCCAGACAGCGTACGGAAATTTCGGAGCCCGGACTTCGAAAGCCTCTACCCCAAACTTCGAGGCTATGTGCTCGGCTACTCTCTTCGAATTTCCCGTGAACGTGAAGTAGTACACCTCCATCCTGAAACAAATTTAATATAGCATAAAAGCGTAGTCAAAGTGAATGCAGCAGCTGCTACTGGAATCCGTTGCCAGGATTCTCAGGAAGGCTGGCTTCGAGGTTGCGGAGCTAGCCGAGACTAAGCCGAGGTGCTTCGACCTGGTTGCGAAGCGAGGAGAGGAGCTTTACATAATAAAGGTCCTCTACAACGTCGATTCCCTCAAACCCGAAACAGCCGAGGAGATTAAGAAGCTCGCGAAGCTGCTCTCAGCGACCCCTATAGTCGTTGGGGAGAGGTTTAAGACCGACTTTCTGGAGAGGGGAGTGATATACACGAGATGCGGACTTCCGGTTGTTAGCCTTGCGACCTTTTACGACTACGTAGTCGAGGGAATACCGCCGATCGTTTACTCGGCTCCCGGCGGTTACTACGTGAAGCTCGACGGCGAGAGGATAAGGGAAATGAGGGAGAGGCTCGGTATAAGCATAGGCGAAGCTGCGAAGAGGTTGGGGGTTTCGAGGAGAACAGTGAAGAAGTACGAGGAGGGCGTCGACGCAAACGTGGAGGTGGCGATGAAGATCGAAGAGCTGCTGGGCTCGGGCGTCATAAAAGCTCTGAGGTTCGAGAGCTTCGTGAAGTACGGGGAAGAGCCGCAGAGCAAGATAGAGGACGAAGCCCTAGCCCAGCTCTGCGATATAGGTCTCGAAGTATATCCCGTAAAGCAAGCTCCGTTTGACGCGGTGAGCGACGCGGAGGGTAACGTCATACTTACGGGCGTGAGACCTGTGAGGGAGATTGAGAGGAGAGCCAGGCTCATTGGTGAAGTTTCGAGGGTTATGGAAAGCAGAGCTGCCTACATAACGGATCGTCGTGTAAAAGCCGATATCGAGTCCGTGGTTTTCATACTGAGGGACGAGCTCAGCTGCGTTAGCTCCGCGAGGGACTTCCTGCTCCTTCTGGAGGAGAAGAGGAGGGGTGGTGTGGATGCTTGAATATCTGTATCCGCTCAGGACATATCTGATAGTAAGCGGCGTCGAGAAGCCGAACGTCATGACTGCCGATTGGGTGGTTCCACTATCCTTTAGCCCGCCGATGCTGGGAGTAGCGATAGGAAAGACGAGGTACACGCACAAGTTAATTCAGGAGTGCAGAGAGTTCGTGGTAGCCGTTCCCACGATAGAGCTCCTCAGGGACGTGTGGATCGCCGGCACCCTGAGCGGAGCCAGGGAAGACAAGACGGCAAAGATGAGCGTAACCTTCGTAAAGTCGAGGAAGGTCAGAGTGCCCTCGATAAAGGAGTGTCAAGCCAACATCGAGTGCAGAGTGGTGAAGGAAGTTGAAACCGGAGACCACACGTTCTTCGTGGGTGAAATAGTCGAAGCGAGCTACGGCGACGCTTTCGCCGGTGGTAAGCCGGATCTCAACTACAAGTTCGTGATGCACGCGAGCTTCGGAAAACGCTTCACGACAAATTCGAGCGAGGTCTTCGAGCCCTAGCAGATTGGCAGCTACTAAATTTCCTTTTTCCAACCGGACGTGGGAAGGTGTGGACAGTATGAAGGTGCTCTTTGTGTGCATCCACAACACAGCTCGCAGCGTAATGGCGGAAGCCATCTTCAATTCGATGGCTAAGAGCTGGAGGGCAGAGAGCGCCGGAATCGAGAAAGCTGAAAGGGTGGACGAAACGGTCAGAAGGCTGCTGGCTGAGAGAGGGTTGAGGGCAAAGGAGAGACCGAGAACGATAGACGAGGTGAACCTTGACGAGTACGATTTGATCGTAACAGTTTGCGAGGAGAGCAGCTGTTTTGTTCTACCAACCGAAAAGCCCGTTGAGAGCTGGCACATAGAGAATCCGGTCGGGAAGGATGAGGAGGTTTACAGAAGAGTTTTTGCGGAGATCGAGGAGAGAGTGAGGGAGCTTGTGAGGAGACTTGAAAATGGGGATGGTGTCTTAAAATAAATCCTGCAGCTTGCAGCGGTGCGAGTCGTGTCCGCGATCTGTTTCAGAGTGCAGAGTAGTACCCTCGAACCCAGCAAAACATTTTAATTTCTCGAGGTTCTTTTCACTAAGTGGGATCGGTCGAACTCGTCGAGCTGCTGCTCACCGCTGAGCTTTTCAACAGACTCGAAGAGCTAACGGAAGACGACATACCTAAGGAGATAAGGAAGCTCTTCTACGCGAGAGGAGGAATAAGGAGACCCCTCGTCGTCAGGGAGGACATGGCTAAAGCCTACGCCGGCAGCGTGGACACGAAGCTACCCTTCGTCGACTACAACCCCCTGACGAAGCAGCTGAAGATAACGTCACTCGAACTCGCCACAAAGTGGTTTGCGTCGAAGGGCTTTGAGAGGATAAAGCGCAATCCCGTACTGGCTTTCTACTACCAAAACTACGACTCCGTCAACGTGTCTTACGAAGAGGCGAAGAAGTATAACCTGCCGAAGCACGGCGACAGGGAGTGGCTGAGGAACGTGATAGCCGAGCTGGAGAAGAACGAGGAGACGAGGGAAATGCTCAGCTTGGTCAGAGTGCTCTCGCCGGAAGAAATACCTGTGGACTTCAGCGAGGTAGCCTTGGACGAAGAGCAGCTGGAGGAAATAAGGAAGATAGAGGTGGCTCTCGCTGAGAGGGAGTGGCTGCGCAGGATAGGTCTCTTCGACATAGGAAAGCTCCTCTTCATAGGTCCGCCCGGAACCGGGAAAACCACGACAGCCAGAGCCCTCAGCAGGAAGCTCTACCTCCCGCTCGTGGAGGTAAAGCTGTCGATGATAACGAGCCAGTACCTCGGCGAGACATCTAAGAACATCGAGAAGGTCTTCGAGATCGCGAAGAGACTCTCGCCGTGCATACTCTTCATCGACGAGTTCGACTACGTCGCGAAGATGCGAACGAGCGACGAGCATGCGGCGATAAAGAGAGCTGTGAACACGCTGCTGAAGTCCATCGACGAGATAAACCTTGTGAACGACGGCGTTCTGCTGATCGCAGCCACCAACCACCCCAGCCTGCTCGATCCAGCGGTCTGGCGGAGGTTCGACAAGGTCATCGAGTTCCCGGAGCCGGCTGAGAGCGTCAGGAGGAGACTATTCGAGATATTCCTCGCCAGGATAGACGGAGATTTCGACTTGGACGAGCTCGTAAGGCTCACGGACAGCTTTACGGGGGCGGACATTAAACTCGTGGTAAGGGAAGCGGTTCTGAAAGCTCTGCTGGAGGGCAGAAAGTTCATAACGCAGGAGGATCTGAAGAGGGCGATAGAGGAGGTTAGAGAGAGACTCAAGCTGAAGAGCTCGTACTGATGAGGGTCACGCTGCTCGGCACCGGCGACTCGCCGGGAACGCCCATAATCAACTGTCACTGCAGAACGTGCGAAGACGCCCGGCGGAGAGGGTGGGAGAGGAAGCGCTTTTCGGTTCTCGTCCAGAACGAGGGGAAGAACGTAATCATAGACACATCTCCCGACCTCCGCAGACAGCTGCTAGACAACGGAGTCGAGAGGGTGGACGCGGTAATCTGGACGCACTGCCACTTCGACCACTTCGGCGGATTCGGCGAGTTCTACAGGGTTCAGGAGGGAGTCGAGGTCTACACTACTCCCCAGATACACGAAGCCGTAGGGAACTTCATGCGCTTCCTAAAGTATCGCAGGAGGGAGGTGAACGAGTTCCAGAGTTTCAGGATAGCCGGCATCGAATTCGAGCTCGTAACCGTCACGCATCCTCCGGTCGAAGCCGTCGGCGTGGTGATGCGGTGGAACGGATACAAGGTAGTCGTGAGTGGAGACACGAACGTGAACATTCCGGCGAAGAGTCTGAGCGAGATGATGAACGCCGACCTCCTCATCATCGAAGCCCTAGCCCCGTCAGGAAAATTCAGGAAGCACATGAACGCGGTGGAAGCTATGCAGGTCGCGAAGAAGCTCAAAGCAAAAAGAGTTGTCCTGACACACCTCGGACACTTCTTTCCGCCGCACGAGGAGGCGAAGAAGATTTTTCCTGTTGGCGAAGACTATCAAAGCTTCTCCTTTGGGGTGACGCTCGATGCGTTCCTTGGGGATTGACGTCGGCGGAGCGAATCTGAAGGTAGCGGGCGACGGCTTGGCTGAGATCGTCTACTTCCCGATGTGGAGAAGAGCTTCCGAGCTCGAAACCGTGCTGAAAGAGTTGGCAGCTAGATACGGAGCCGATAGAGCCGGCGTCGTGATAACAGCTGAGCTGGCTGACGTTTTCGAGAGTAAAGATGAGGGTGTGAGCTTCATCGCCAAGGCGTGCAGAAACGCCTTCGGCGAGGTCTACTTCCTCGACGTGGACGGCGAAATTTCGAGAGATGTCACGAACCTCCGTCGCTTCGCAGCCAGCAACTGGGTAGCTTCGGCTAAATTCTTACTCAAAGAGGGCTTCAGGAACTTCCTGCTCGTCGACATCGGCTCCACGACGGCTGACTTCATACCCGTCACGGACAGAATCGAGGCTGCGAGGACTGACTATGAGAGAATGAGGAGGGGAGAGCTGATATACTTCGGAATTCTGAGGACGCCGGTCTTCTACGTCCTCCCGGAGTTCGAAGTCAGACTGGCTAGTGAGTTCTTCGCGATAACCGCCGACGTTTTCGTCGTCACCGGCGACATAGAGCCCGAAGACTACAATTGCGACACGCCGGATGGAGCCGGTAAAGATTACTACAGCTGCCTCCGCCGTCTAGCGAGACTCTTCTGTGCGGATCTCGAAGAGATTGGTGAGGAGAAGCTTAGGAGGTTTGCCGAGGCGGTCAGAAACAGGATGGTGGCCGATGTATCCGAGGCTGTGAAGCAGAAGATCTCTGAATACGGGCTTGAGCAGGTTCTCGGCTGCGGAATAGGGGAGTTCGTAATAAGGGAAGCGTGTGAGCTCGCCGGAGTTGATTACACCCTTCTCTCGGACCTCTACGGAGAATACTCAAAACTTTTCCCGGCTTTCGCGATGTTCAAGCTTGTCGAGAAGCTTTAAGTAGTACAGCACCTCGCAGCTGTGCTCCGCGTAGTTTGCGAGGTTGAAAGCCTCGCGGAAATCGTTAGCTGCTACGTAAATCCCGTGACCCCTCGCTATCGCTATCTTCCTCCTGCTCACGACTTCCGCCACCTTCTCCGCGTAACTCTCGCTGCCGAACTCGCCGTCGACGACTTCGAGCTCGCCGAAGAACAGCCTCCCTTCGAGGTCTGCTGGAACTATTCTGTCGAGCTTAAGGCTCAGAACGACGTTGAAGACCCCGTGGCAGTGCAGAACGCACGAGAATGGAGAAATCTCATATATCTTCTTGTGCACGAGCCTGTCGGTCGAAGCTTTCTCGGAGCTTACTTCGACGAAGTCCTCGGGCTTCAAGTCGTAAAGGGCAGCCCCGCTCCTCGTTATCACAATTCTGTCTCCCTCCCTGAAGCTGAGGTTTCCGCTGGCCCCGTCGATTAGTCCCGAGCGGAACAATAACCTGCCTACCTCTATCGCCTCCTCTATCATACACCTCCGGTTATCGGCACATTAATTAAGCGGTTTCGAGTTTTTCACCCGATGATATGCGAGAGCTGCGGCGGCAAGGGTTACGTTGAGATCGAGAGAACCTGCGAAACCTGCGGCGGAAGCGGGAAGGCTAAGAGCTTTGACCCAAAAATAACAGTCGAACTGAGCAGAGAGCAGCTTGAGATGTTCATGAGGGGAGTTTGCGGGGTTTGCAGCGGAAGCGGGAAAGTTAAGCGGATGGAGGTTTGCAGGAGCTGCAACGGGAGCGGAAGGGTGGGGAAGTGCAGGCTGTGCGGAGCCAAGGTCTTCGGCGACTACGAGCTCTGTCCGAGCTGTCGCCGCAAGCCTCATGCTTTCAAGCTCAGAAACGCGTGCGGAATAGAGGACATCAGGCTGAACAGGGTTTACGTCGGCACGGTTTCGGCTGTTACGGACATAGGCGTGTTCGTCCAGCTCAACAAGAGGCTCAGGGGTCTCATCCACAGGAGGAACCTGAAAGAGCAGAACTTCGAGGAGGGCGGGGAGATCCTTGTTAAAGTTGCCGGTATCACGCCGAGCGGCGAAATAGACCTCTTACCAGTCGAAATGGACGGATATGCGGTCATCGAGGTTTCGAAAGACGTGGAAGTTGTGGGTATAGCGGATCTCGAAAGGAAGATCGGGAAGCTGGTGGAAGTCAGGGGGATAGTTACGCACGTTAAGCAGACCGCCGGGCCTACGGTGTTCACGATACTCGACGGAAACCTCAGCGTCAACGCTGCAGCCTTCGAGGGGGGAGACAGAGCCTACCCGGAAATAGGCGTCGACGACGTCGTCAGAGTCGTTGGCATCGTGAAGCGGAGGGACTCGAAGCCGCAGATAGAGGTTCTGGAGATGGAGAAGCTGCTTGGGGAGGAAGCTTACGAGATCAGGAAGAGAGTCCTCGCAGAAGTCGAGAGGGCTTGCGAACCCGAGTTCAGGGGATTTCTGATAGAGAGCGGGATTCTGAATGCACTGAAGGAAGAGATGATGTCCGTAGCCAGAGAGCTTAAGAGGGCGATATACGAGTCCCGTCCGGTGATAATAAGGCACCACTGGGACGCAGACGGCGTTTGCGGAGGGGTCGCGCTGGAAGTGGCGCTAACGAGGCTCGTGGAAAAGGTCCACTCGGACAGCGAGGCGAAGTATTACCTCGTGAAGAGAAGGATTTCGAGGGCTCCGTTCTACGAACTCGAAGACGTCGTGAAGGACCTCGACGAGAGTCTGGAGGATGCGGAGAAGTTCGGCGACAAAATTCCTCTCGTTGTCCTAGTCGACAACGGTAGCGGAGCTGAGGATGTTCCGGCTATAAGGCAGCTTTTAGCCTTCGGAGCCGACGTGATAACGATAGACCACCACTACCCCGACGTGGAGGTGGACGCCTACCTGCTGCACCACGTCAACCCTTACAAGGTGGGGGGCGACAGCAACTACACCTCAGGCGTTCTGTGCGCTGAAATAGCAAGGATGATAAGCGACGTCGACGTCGTTCAGCTGGCAGCTGTGAGCGTCGTAGCCGACAGGGCTGAGGGGGAGGTTGAGAGGTACGTGGAGCTGAGCGGTCTGAGCAGAGAAGAACTCCAAGACATAGCGCTCGCGATAGAATACGAGATGTTCTACCTCCGCTTCAGACCTGCGAGCCAAATAATCCACGAAATACTCGGTTTCGGTAGAAAGGACAGGCAGAAGAAGCTCGTGGATATCCTCTCCAGCTACGCCAAGCAGGCGATAGAGGAGCAGCTTCAGCCGGCTATGGAGAACGTGAAGGTTCAGGTGTTGCCAAATGGCGTGGCTCTGGCAGCTCTCGACGTTGAAAACTTTGCCAAAAAGTTCACCTTCCCACCACCGGGCAAGCTTACCGGAGAAGTTCACGACAGGTTGAAGGAGAAGTACGAAAAGCTCGTAACAATAGGCTACGGTCCGGACTTTGCGGTTATAAGGAGCGAAGGTGTGCAGCTTGACATTCCGAGGTTGGTGGCGGAGCTGAGGAACGAAGTTGCAGCCGCCGTCGACGGCGGAGGACATCTGGTTGTAGGGTCAATAAAGTTCGTTCAGGGGAAGAGGAAGGAGGTGCTCTCCAGACTGGCTGCGAAGATAGGGAGTCTCAAAGTGTAACCCCAA